>CAYRAL010000157.1:0-4165 GCA_964422235.1 uncultured Candidatus Epulonipiscium sp.
ATTGGTCTTCAATGCCTTCTGCCACATGGACATGGTAGCCATTTGAGATTCCCTCCATGGATTCTTTCACCTTATAAAGGGTTTCATCTGATAAGGTAAAGGATGCATGAAGTCCAAATAAAGCTTTAATCATATCTCCATGATCATCTTTTTCACACGCCTTAATAAAGTCTATGTTTTCTTTGATTTCTTTCATTGCAATGTCTTTTCCATCACGATCTGATACTTCATAACACAAGGATGTCCTAATTCCTAATTCTTTGGCTGCCTCTGCAATGGTAAAAAGGCTATCTGTTACAGAATGAGGTCCTGAATGATGATCGATTAAGGTTGTAACACCGTTTTGGATGGATTCAATATAAGTCGTCTGGGCATTTAATCTAACATCTTCTAATGTAAGATTTCTGTCTAGCCTCCACCATAGATTTTCTAGTACTTCATAAAATCCTCTTGTGGGATTGCTCACGGACATTCCTCTCGCATAAGCACTATATATATGGCTATGGGCACAGATCATCCCTGGCATAATTACTCTGCCATTAACATCAATAACTTCCTCATCTGGGTATGCTTTTTTAAGGTCTTCAAATCCACCAACTTCTTGGATGACATTCCCCTTAACAAGCACAGCCCCATTTTCTATAAAAGTACTTAATGAATCGTTCGTAATTATCTTTCCATTACCTATAATCATTTTATATTCTCCTTATCTTCATACTAGACTAAGTAAGGATAGTCTCTCATTACAGTTTCAAGGAATATTTCAATTTCCTTTTTATCTTCATTTGCTTGATTTGAATCTATTTCATAAACATATTCCTTGTTATCTACATCTCTTATTTGGAATTTATTTTCTCCAATTTTTGCAAAACCTGTATTTTTGGAGTCATTGAATTCATCCATATCGGCATATAATGTTACTTTTTTGAAGTATGGGAAACCACCTTTTGGACAGAATGTTTGGCAGTTGCCACATTCATTACATCTGTTTTCAATATGAAGAATTTGATAGGCTGCTTCAAAGTTTTCATCCGTAATCCTCATATTGGCACGGTTTGGACAAACATCCACACAAATGCCGCACTTACCTTTAAAACAATCAAATGTCGGTAATTTATCTTCTCGTACTTTCCCGTCACCTTTATTTTTATGGTTAGGATCAGTCTTTGCTTCTTCTGCTAATGTTTTTAAAGCTACAAGGTCGATTTTACCAAAAGAGATTTTTTCTTTAACCCCTTCAATGATAATGTTTTTTGTATTAATATATCCTTTTGGTTTTAATAAAATAGATGAGAATGTAATCGGATTAATACCCGTTTTAAGAACTTTTAAAATATTGTTTTTATCAATTCCACCTGAGAAGGATATATTCAAATTACCATTGAAAGTCTTTGCTAACATGTCTGCTACACCTACTGCAATTGGGTATAGAGGCTTTCCAGATAAATACATGGCTTCACCTGGTAATACATTTCTAGAATTATAGACAGGTAATGTATTGGTTAATTTAACCCCAAATCTCAAGCCATTTTCTTCACTTAACTTAATTAAGCTAGATATAATGTGGCTAGCTTGGTCATATTGTAAGTCACCATCGAAATCTTCTTTTTTCAGTACAATATCATCGTATCCTAAGTTATCTAAAACCTCTCTTACATTTTCGAAGCCTAATAAAGTAGAGTTACATTTTATATATAGATTTACTTTTTTATTGCTTATTAAATGCCTACCGATATCAAGAATTTCTTCTGCCGGGCAACCATGCATAGTCGATAATGAAAAAGAATCTGCAATTTTGGAAGAAATTTCATCAATATTTTCTAATTTAAAGTTTTTGAACTGGTTGATATTAGTCTTTAAGCTTTCAATACATTCTTTGAAGGTATCAGTATCTTTTGCATCCTTTAAAACGTCAATAAAGTTCGAAATCTTTTGGGACTGAATGCCTTCTAGATTATAGCCTACGCTAGCATTAATCACAAAATCCCTGGTCTTGGATATGCCTAGTTCAATTCCTATAACTTGCAAAAGGATGGACGCCTTAATGTACTCTGCTGCTGCTTCTTCCACCGTTAATTCTGTAGACCATTCAACGTTATAGCCTACATTCTTCATGTCAATACAAGGCCTTGGAATCATGGCTTGCATTTCTTTTCCATCGATTACTTGAACTGTTTTCATCTCAAAATATTTAGATCCAGTTATATATGCTGTTATAATGTTTTGGGCTAATTGTGTATGAGGCCCAGCTGCTGGGCCTATCCAAATATTTTCGGCTCCTTCTTTATAGAAGTCTTTTTCATCGATCTCAAAAATCTTTCCTTTTGTATAATAATCTTCCATGCTTAATTCTATTAACTTATCAAAACTAATTGTCTTCATTAATTCGCTCATGTTGTCACCTTTCTATATAGAAAATAGTTTATCTCTTTGCAAATCTCAAGACTTTACCTGCCTTTTGGGCTTGGGCTTTACCGTCATTGATGACTGTTTTTCCATTGACTAACACATAATGAATGCCAACTGGATATTGCTTTGGATCTGTGTAATCACCTTGATCCCTTATTGTTTCCGGATCAAATACAACGATATCTGCTGCTAATCCTTCTTTTAAATAGCCCCTATCTGTCAATCCAATGGTTTCTGCTGGCTTACCTGTCATTTTATGAATGGCTGTTTCTAAGGAGAAAGCTTTTTCTTCCCGGACATATTTACCTAGAACCCTTGGGAATGCCCCATATAATCTTGGGTGTGGCTTAGAGCCTGGAATTCCATCTGTACATACATTATGTTCTGGGCGGCTCATAATCATCTTGACGTGTTCTTCTGTTCCATAGAAATCTACTAATCCTACGATATTTTCTTCTTCAAGGATAACATCAAATATAGCATCTAATGGGTCCTTACCCTTGATTTTCCCAACTTCCATTAGACTTTTCCCTACGACATCTTGGTTTTTCTCTGAGCCAACAAATGTAACGAAAATGCCTTCAAGGCCCGCAAATTCAACAAAGTTGTCCCAACCTGGAATGCCATTTGCAATGTCTTTTTTCATTCTTTCTCTTAGATCCTTATCCTTCAGTCTTTCTAATAACTGATCTGTACCACCATCATGAACCCAAGGCGGAAGAATAACACTCATCATTGTACTGCCTGCTACATATGGATATTGGTCAAAGGATACAATCATTCCCTCTTCTTTTGCTGTATCCAATTTAGCTAATACTTTAGGGAACTTATCCCAGTTGTTTTTACCACAAACCTTAAAGTGGGAAAAATGTACTCTACATCCACTTTCTCGGCCAATTGTAAAGATTTCTTCCATGGAATCTAGTATTGAGTCTGCTTCGCTTCTTTGATGGGTAACAAATAGAGCCCCTTTTTCACTTAGAACCTCACCAAGTTCGATGAATTCATCAATGTCAGCATAGCAACAGGGTGGATAAATCATCCCTGTTGACATACCAAATGCGCCCTCATCAATAGCCTTGGCAAGATTTTCTCTCATGGCTTTCATTTCTTCTTTGGTCGGCTTTCTATTGTCTAAACCCATGGAAACCATTCGTATATTGCCATGGGGTGCAAGATAGGCAACATTTGATCCTAAATCAAGATTCTCAATCAATGCTAGATAATCAGCCACACTTCTCCATGTCCACTCGACGTCGCAATCCCCTTCTAAACCTCTCATGGCTTTCTTCCAAGGTGATAATGTTTCATCACTTACGGGGGCTGGTCCCATTCCGTCTTGAGCCACGAGTTCTGTGGTAATCCCTTGATGAATCTTAGGTGCTAAAAATGGATTATTCAATAGTGGTATACTGGAATGGCTATGGGTATCAATAAATCCAGGGGATACTACTTTCCCTCTTGCATCGATGATCTGATCTGCCTTAGCCGACTGCAAATCTCCAATTTTGCTTATGGTATCACCGATTATTCCAAGGTCTGCCTTTATGCTTTTACTTCCTGTACCATCGACTAATGACCCGTTTTTAATAATCACATCGAATTTTTTCAAATTGAAAAACTCCTCTCTTTGGACTATTTACGCTAAGACTATTTTGTTAATGAAATAGTAACCTTGCATGGCTTTATATAAGCTATCAAGCTCTATATGCTCATCTATTGTATGTGCAAATGTTTCTGTTGATGGTCCAAAACC
>CAYRAL010000158.1:0-4163 GCA_964422235.1 uncultured Candidatus Epulonipiscium sp.
ACGCATTTTATTCAGGTGTCTGCCAAAGTGTCCTTGGCTTATAAACTGATAAAGGGTTTTTTGCTGAAAGCTTGAAACAGGGCAAATATAAAAATTTAGTTTCTTCTTGTAGCTTTGTAGCAGCTCTTCTGGTAGGACCATGTAACTAATCCGAAGAGCTGGTGTAAGGGATTTTGAAAAACTCCCCATATAAATAACCTTGCCCCCTGCGCTTAAGCTTTGCAAAGAAGGAATGGGCTTGCCGCTATATTTAAACTCACTATCATAGTCATCTTCTATGATGTATCTTCCCTCTTTTTCATTGCTCCAGTTTAGTACTTGTATACGTCTACTGATTGGCATAATGTTCCCTGTTGGAAATTGATGGGACGGACTAATACAGGCTACATTGGCGCCTGATTGCTCAAGTTTTAAAGGTATCATACCTTTTTTATCAAGCGGTATGGCCTTATAAGTTGCATGGTTACTTTTAAAAATCATACTAAGCTTTTCATAACCTGGGCTCTCTAGAGCATAGATATAATCTTGGTTAAATAACTGAATAAGCAGTTGTAATAAAAACTCTGTACCTGAACTTAGGATAATCTGCTTTGGCCCGCAATTGACACCTCTTGATTGGTGAAGATATTTAGCGATACTAGAGCGCAAATTAATATCTCCCTGTGGATGACCACTTTTAAGTAATGAGGCATCCTCTTCATTAATGACCTCTCTGCTTATCTTTCGCCATGATGAAAATGGGAAGCTCTCAAAATCGACCCCATGATGAGAAAAATCATACTTAGCCCAAGATCTAGGCTGCGCATTATTCACCTGACCTTCAAGGTCTTTTTCTAAGTCTATAATCCCTTCTAATTCACAAACATAAAATCCGCTTTTAGGCTTTGAAATAATATAGCCTTCTGCAATAAGTTGATGATAGGCGTTTTGGACTGTGTTTTGGCTACATTGTAAATAGGATGATAGCTGCCTCTTGGATGGTAATTTTGTATGATAAGAATAGTTCCCATTTAGAATTTCTGTTTTTATATGATTATATAATTGTTGGTAAATAGGCTCCTCTAACTTTTTATCAAGATTTATTGTAATCATATTCATATTATTCCTCCAATCTGGTACCATTAAATAGTTGCAAAGTGATACTTGTTATACACTCAGATACTATCTATAATTGTGACACAAGTCAACATATTTGGAAAGGAAGATATAATTATGAAGAATACTTTAGAAATAAAAAGAAGCCTGACAGATAGATTCAAAGGCGGGGTTATTATGGATGTAACCACTCCAGAGCAAGCTAGAATAGCCGAGGCTGCAGGTGCATGTGCTGTTATGGCACTAGAGCGTATTCCAGCAGATATCCGGGCTGTAGGAGGCGTATCTAGAATGAGTGATCCTAAGATGATTAAGGAAATTCAAGCAGCTGTATCAATTCCAGTTATGGCAAAAGTACGCATTGGCCATTTTGTTGAGGCACAGATTTTAGAAGCCATTAATGTAGACTATATCGATGAGAGTGAGGTCCTCTCACCTGCTGATGATACATACCACGTAGATAAAAATCAGTTTAATACGCCTTTTGTTTGTGGTGCAACAGATTTAGGCGAGGCACTTAGAAGAATCTCTGAAGGAGCTTCTATGATTAGGACCAAAGGAGAAGCTGGTACTGGCGATGTTATCCAAGCTGTTCGTCATATGCGCACAATCAATGGTCAAATACGTCAAATTCAAAATCAGCGTGGTGATGAGCTTTACAACTGGGCTAAAGAATTACAAGTCCCATATGACTTAGTAAAATATGTTCATGATAATGGAAAATTACCTGTTGTAAACTTTTCTGCTGGCGGGGTTGCAACACCTGCTGACGCAGCCCTTATGATGCAACTTGGCGCTGAAGGTGTTTTTGTAGGCTCTGGTATTTTTAAATCTGGAGACCCTGTAAAACGTGCTAAAGCTATTGTTAAGGCCGTTGAAAATTATGATAATCCAACATTGATTGCTGAGCTTTCTGAAGATATCGGGGAAGCCATGGTTGGCATAAATGAAGATGAGATCGAAGTGCTAATGGCTGAACGTGGTATTTAAATTGCTTTAATAAATTGTATCTGATATCATATGATTTATAATAATAATATAAAACATATGAAAATGAGGGGTTAAATGAGCTCAGATAATTTGCAAAATGAAAATAAAGCTAAACATAAAAGACGCGTTAGATACAAGGGCACCCACCCAAAGAAGTTCCACGAAAAATATAAAGAGCTACAAGCAGAACGATACCCAGATGATGTGGCCAAAATTATCGAAAAGGGATCTACTCCTGCTGGTATGCACCTTTCCATTTGCGTTAAGGAAATCTTGGAATTTCTTCAAATCAAACCAGGACAAACTGGCCTAGATGCAACTTTAGGTTATGGTGGCCATACTTTAGAGATGCTTAAATGCCTAGATGGCAAAGGGCATTTATACGCCATTGATGTGGATCCTATTGAATTGCCACGTACCAGAGAACGTCTAGAGGCTTTAGGATATGGTCCAGATATTTTAGACATCAAGCAACTTAATTTTGCTCAAATAGATGAGCTTCTTACCCAGTCTGGACCCTTTGATTTTTTACTAGCAGATCTAGGCGTCTCTTCTATGCAAATCGATAATCCTGAAAGAGGATTTTCTTTTAAGGCTCATGGTCCTCTTGACTTGCGTCTCAATCCTGAAGAAGGCGATTCTATAGCTGACAGGCTAAAAGAAATGACTGTGGAAGAAATCGAGGGGATGTTAATCGAAAATGCCGATGAGCCTTATGCAAAAGAAATAGCTCGTGCTATTTTCTCTAAGCTAACACGAAACATTGATATCACTACAACAACCCAGCTACGGGAGATTATCGAAGAGACATTAAGCCCTATTTCAAAAATAACTCAAGAAGATATTAAAAAATCATGTCAAAGGTGTTTTCAAGCCCTTAGAATTGATATTAATGATGAGTTTGAAGTGCTAGATGCCTTTTTGGCAAAACTACCTGATGTCCTTGCTAAAGGTGGACGGGTTGCTATCTTGACCTTCCATTCAGGAGAAGACAGGCGGGTTAAAAAATCCTTTAAGCACTTATTTAATCAGTGTGTCTATCAAGAAATTTCTCCAAAGCCTATTCGCCCATCGTCGCAGGAATGTCATGCCAATGGCCGTGCTCGTTCTGCTAAGCTTCGCTGGGCAATTAAGGGATAATATACAAAAGCAAAAAAGTATGGCTAGGTTTTATAACCTGCCATACTTTTTTGAAATTAGAATTAATAATTGCTATTTGCTATTTTTATTTGTACTCATCCATTGGTTATCTGTTTCAGTTTTTTCAGGGCAATCTTTTAGATATCCTTTAACGCCTGCTACTGAAATCCATTGGTTGTCAACAGCAGTTTTTTCTTCTTCACTATGCAATAATTCTTCACCACTCGTTATTTTGTCTTTGTTTTTCATGACTAGATCACTCCTTCCTTTAATCCGATTTACTTTCTTACTTTCCCCATAAAGCAATTTATAATTCAGATGCCTAAGAAATAAAAATGCAAAAAGACAGCTAACAAACATAATGTTTGTTAGCTGTCTTTGATTTTAGCCGATTATTTGGCCTTATCTTATAGTGTTGATTTCCATAACCCATGAAGATTACAGTATTCATACACGTCTACACTACCTTCTCTATCGCAGAAAACTGCTTTTGGCTCGTCTCCTGGTGAAAGGTTAATTCTTTCTATTCCATCATCGGTAACAAGTACAATCCACTCGATATAGTGAGCATCTAACATAGGGTGAGCTGTTGACCCAACGACTACGTTAATCTTATCGCCTTCTCTAGTTGCTACTGGAACATGTTTTTCGGTTGTTGCATCTGCCGTTTGAGCTTCAAGTTTAGTCATGTCTTGGCCACAACAAACAACTGGTTGACCTGAGTTTTTAATAAGTTCTACTATGTTTCCACATTTTTCACATTTATAAAAAGCTACTGTTGATTTCATATTTATGCCACCTCTCAAATTTATGTTCACTTGTTATTTTACCATAAAAATGTTTAGTTGTTCTTAGTAATTTCTAGCATTAATTTGGAAGTAAGCTTTTGGATGATCACATACTGGGCAAACTTCTAATGCTTTTTTACCTGTATGGAT
>CAYRAL010000159.1:0-1820 GCA_964422235.1 uncultured Candidatus Epulonipiscium sp.
AAATAATTATTAAATAAATCTTCAGCTTGCTCACCGTAACCATGGATAAATGCTTTGGTAACTTCTTTTTCTAATATTTTATGATATTCCTTTTTAATGGAATCTTGTAAATATCCTAAATAAGTCTTTTTAAGATCATCTGCAATTGATAGACTCTTGACTTCTTTTGTTATGCCCTCTATAAGCACAACAGGGTTAATGCAGTTATGCTCTGAGTCTGACAAAGCATTATCAATAGCCTTCATAATAAATCGAGTGGATATTCCACTCATGCCTTCCCGACTTACCTCTTCCCTTAGTTCCATTATATCAATTCTTTTTGTAGATCCTTTTTCTACTATTTCTTCACCATTATATATTTTAAGTTTAGTAAGTGGGTCTATTTTATTGGATGGCTGTAATCTACTTAAAATTGCAAACATGGAAGCTATCTTAATACTATGGGGTGCTATATGAGCTGTAAAATTAGACTTGCTTAGGATCTTTTTATAGATTTTTATTTCTTCATTTAATTCTAGGCAATAGGGGACTTCCACTTTAACAATACGATCCAATATAGCTTCATTGGTATGATCTGATCTAAATTTATTCCATTCTGCCTCATTTGAATGAGCCACAATAACACCATCAAAATAAATCATAGAACCTTTACCAGGGGATGGTATGCTTTTTTCTTGAGTAGCCGTAATCATTGTATGCAAATATTCCACATCATTTTTAAACACTTCTATAAATTCTACAAGCCCTCTATTGCCAGCGTTAAAAGCGCCATTAAGGGATAGTACCCTAGGATCATCTTCAGGATATAAATCCATTTTGGATATATCTACTGAGCCGATTAACACTGAAGTATCTTGATTATTTGGATCAACTGGCGGAACAACCCCTATTCCTTTTCGAGATCTTATAGAAAAATTAACTAACTCCACTGGAAACCTTTCATACTCACCATTGAATTCATTTTTCAATCGATATCGGCAGATTGGACATAATTCTCCCTCTATACGAATATTAAATTTCTTTTCAAAATCACCCCTTATATGTTTTGGTATCAAGTGTAAGGGTTCTTCTCGCATAGGGCATCCCTCAAGAGCATAAATAGGCATGCTACTTTCAAGTACTTGTTTAATGGATTCAATAATAGATGATTTCCCCGCCCCTACTGGGCCAACTAAATATAGTACCTGTCTTGATTCTTCACCTAACATAGCTGCAGAATGGAAGTACCTTACAATCTTCATAAGTGTATGATCTATGCCAAAAAAGTTATCTTTGAAAAACATATACTGTTTAATAATGTGATTTCCATAAATTCTCCTGAGCCTTGTATCTTCTTCGGTTTTAATAATCTTCATACCAGGATTTGTAATTAGCTTATAAATTCTTTCATGAGCAAAGGCTGTTATGTCTGAGTTTTCATTTATAATATGTAAATAGTCTAGAAAATTACCTTGAAACTTTGGCTCTTGTAATTCCTTTCTAGTTGCTATAATATGTTTAACAAAATCTTTCATATATGTTTCCCTCCTAAATTATAACTTTTCCTATATAATTTAATATATGATTAAAAAAGGATAACATGAGTAAAAAAAGCAATGCTATTAAACATAGCACTGCTTTTACTGATAGATTCTAATATTTTTTTTATTTAAGATCCACTTATAGCCCATGGCTTTAACTACTTGATCAAGATTATAATATTCACTACCACCTATTATTACTTTAGCATCCTTAACTTGGTCTATTACATCAATATTCCAATCATATAAAATTGTTTCTTCTTGTATATATAAATTGTTATTCCACTCATAGATAGGTGT
>CAYRAL010000159.1:1920-4136 GCA_964422235.1 uncultured Candidatus Epulonipiscium sp.
TAGCCTCATCAATATAAAAAGCATGATCTTCTTTAGAATAGTGAGAAACTGCTAGCTTTGATATCATTATTGGTTTTTTATCTTTATACATGTTATAAAAATAAGTTAGTTTTTCATTTATATCAACTTTATATTTTATCTTGTTTTTATAAATAGGAAAATACATGCTTATTCCAATCCAATCGACATAATCATCCCCAGGATAATAAATCATTGAATCATATATATCTTCCATATCCACACTCCATACAAATACTGCATTAGGCACATACTGGGCAAATATTTCTTTAGCAAGTTGAAAATAGGCTATATACTTAGCTGGATCCCCAAAGTTTTGGGGTTCTGGGTAAAATTCTATAAAAACAGGTATGCCATATGTGTTCTTAAACTTCTTGGCAGTTTTTTCTAAAATATCTTGATCATAGGGCGAACTCTTAGTATCTGGTGTAATAACCACATGGGGGGCCTTCCTCTGTGCTAAACATTCTAGTAACCATTGATGGGGAAATGGATCTCCTATCTGATAGTGCCTAAGGCCTATGGCTACATTCTTGCCTACGACTTCTTCAAACTGGGTTATATCAAACTCTATCTCTGGATTAGCCAGTACGTAAGCACCCAAATAGGTCCCCTCTACTGGTTCGTATGTGGAAAGTTCTATTTCTTTTTGAAAATATCCAGTATAAGAAGTATTGATAATTTTATGTTGAAGATTTACACCTATTTTTTGATCTGAATCATCATCTAATTGACTAGGGGAGCAACTACATAATATCTGTATCATAGCAAAAAAAATTACACCGAGTTTGATGCATGGTTTCATACTAATCACCTCGTTGTAATTATTGCCAACTATTTAGGTTTTTAATCTTTTATCTTATTTTTACTGACTAAATATATTTGTAGGGCTTTTAAATAATGAACAAATGCCCCATCCTGAGAATATACCTGAAGATCTTTTGAGAAATCTTGATATCTCATAGACTTTCTTCCCCCTTTTTGAGATTCTTTCCAGTGGCTATAAAGGGTCTCAAAAGGCAAAAAATATATTTCATCATATTCCTTAAAATTTACAATGAAAAATGCCTCACCACCTTGTTTTGTAAAATCTTTCATAAATTCTACTTGGTGGTGATGTATATTGGAAAAAGGAAATGATTTAAGCCCTGTTTCCTTTGCATCAAAACAAACAGGTAGCCCTTGAACTGCCCCTATAAAATCCACTGTGCTTTTTTGTTCAAAATACGCCTGTGTAATTGTCCTTGTTGTTTGATCTATACGAATAGGTTTAATGGGCGTAGGAACTTTTTGAACAAGGGCTAATCCCTTTTCTCTATACAAATCATTGGTTAGGGTGATTAGTTCTTCTAGCATACTGCCCCTAAGTCCTCTTGTGTTCCAGTAACCCATGTCAATTCTCCTTTGTTTTATATTATGTTACAAGGTGATAAAGCCCTCTTCTTGAAATATTTGGGAATAAAGTGGCGGTGCACCTACAGTAAATACCTTGTTTTCCAAGTAATTTAGAGGTTCTATGCACATTTCAAATTTAATTTTATAGGCGCACAAAAACTGATGCTTTAAACTATATTTACGGAAAAAATATTCATTTTCTTCCTTGTCGCCATATTTAGGGTCTCCAATAATAGGATGGCTGATGGTTGCTAAGTGGGCTCTTATTTGGTGAGTCTTACCTGTCACTAATTGAACTTCGATTAATGTATATCTACCATTAGCTTGAAGGGGTAAAATTCTTGTTTCTACTTCTTTTGCTCCATCTACATAATCCTTTGAGATACTAACCTCATTTTTAGATTCATTTTTTTCATGGTAACCTTTTAAAACGATTGGACTTTCAACTCTTCCAAGGACAATACTCATATAATATTTAGATATTTCTTGGGTTCTTAACATATAATGGATAGCCTGAGTGGCTTGCATGTTTTTACCTATCATGACGATCCCCGCTGTATTTCGATCTAGTCTATTACAGGGAGCAGGCCTGAATCCTTGGTATTCCTCAGGGTTATATTCCCCTTTTTGATTTAAATATGTAAGTATTTGCTCTGCTAAAGTATTTTGCCCTTTTGCATCTGGTTGAGTCAGAAGACCTAGTGGTTTGTTAATAATTAAAATATTACTATCTTCATAGATAACCTCAAAGGTTTGCCTTGCTGAAGGTGTTTCCTTTATTTGTCTGAAATTATTGATTGTAT
>CAYRAL010000160.1:0-4096 GCA_964422235.1 uncultured Candidatus Epulonipiscium sp.
ATCGTGGTGAATCCAGAGAAAATCCAGTTGAATCCCTTAGAGATAGAAATGTGGATAATACGAGTATAGGACGGATACCACAAGCATAATCAGTAGCAAGGCGCAGGACTAATGCTTATAGTATCATTAAGTTAAGATGTTAAAAGAAAAGTTTAGGAACAGGCGTATGTTGAATTGGCATACCCTGTTTTTAATGTAAATGAATAAGGGGTTTCAGATTTTATTGAAAAAGGCGTGTATACTTATAGAGGGAGTAGTAATCCATATATGTTAGGAAAATACATAACTAAATAGAATAAACATCAAATGATAGTCGTATGACTAAATGGAAGTAAATTGGAGGATTTGTATGAGTAAGCTAACATACAGTACGTACAGTGTATAATGAACGTATAGATTAAAGCGTATCAACTGATATGACGTTTGTTATTATTAAGCAAAGATTGTAAACTAAACTGTGTACTGTATAAATATATGAATACGGATTAAATTAAAAGGTTACAATTGTAACAGGAATCAAATGTTAAAAGAGGTGAATAATGCTAAAGATTGAAGTAAAAGGATTAACAAAGGTTTTTGGGAGAAATCCAAAACTTGGAATAAGGCTGTTAGAAGAGAACAAAACTAAAACAGAGATATTAAAACAAACAAAAATGACTGTAGGGGTAAATCAAGCTTCATTTGAAGTTATGAGTGGAGAAATTTTTGTAATTATGGGCTTATCAGGAAGTGGAAAGTCTACGCTTGTTAGGTTGATTAACCGTTTGATCGAACCTAGCGCTGGCAGTATTTTAATAGACGGTGATGACTTAGCAAAAATGGATAAACAAAAGCTAAGGGAAACGAGAAGAAAAAAACTAAGTATGGTTTTTCAAAATTTCGGATTATTTCCCCACCGTACAATTTTGGAAAATGCCGGATATGGTTTAGAGATACAAGGGTTTGACAAAAAAGACATTGCTCTAAAAGCAACTAATGCATTAAAAATGGTAGGATTGGGAGGATATGAGGATCAATATCCAAGCCAACTATCTGGCGGTATGCAACAAAGGGTTGGTCTTGCTAGAGCATTAGCCAATGACCCTGATATTTTATTGATGGACGAAGCTTTTTCAGCTCTTGATCCCCTAATTCGTAAGGAAATGCAGGATGAACTTCTAGAATTGCAGGTAGCCATGAAAAAAACAATTCTATTTATTACCCATGATTTAGATGAAGCCCTTAAAATTGGTGATAGAATTGCACTGATGAAAGATGGCGAAATTGTACAAATTGGTAGGCCAGAAGAAATTATGACCAATCCTGCTGATGATTATGTTAAAAAGTTTGTTGAAGGCGTAGATAGGTCAAAAGTATTTTCTGCGCAGCACGTAATGATGTGTCCGGAGACCATTAATTCGGACAAACATGGGCCGATGATAGCATTACAACGTATGAAAAAAGCAGGGATTTCAAGTATATATGTTATCAATAACAATAAAGAGCTACAAGGAGTTGTAACTGCAGAAGCTGCTGCTAAGGCTGTTAAAGAAGGAAATAAAGACATTTATGGTGCCATGGAAAAACATGTGCCTATCGTTGCACCGGATTTATCTCTAAATGATTTATTTGAAATAATCCATGATTCACAAGTACCAGTGGCTGTTGTAGAAGAAAAAATCTTAAAAGGAATTATAGTTAGAGGTTCTGTACTGGCAGCTCTAGCAGGAAATGAGGTGAATGACCATGACAAGAATACCCCTCGTTAAATGGGCAGATATGCTAGTAGCATGGTTAAGAAAAGATGCTCAATGGTTTTTTAATCCGATTAAGAATTTCCTAGATGCAATTGTTAGTGGCCTAAGTGATGGTTTAGTAGCGATACCACCATTACTTTTTATTGCGATTATGGTAGGTTTAGCAATATTTATAACTAAGAAAAAAAGTGGATTACCAATATTTGTTTTATTTGGCCTGTTGCTAATACAAAATCTTGGCTACTGGAATGGTACGATGCTAACACTCTCGTTAATTCTAACATCTAGTTTAATCTCAATTATAATCGGTATACCTTTAGGAATTTGGATGTCAAGAAGTAAACCGGTAGAAGATACCATAACACCTATATTGGATCTAATGCAGACTATGCCAGCCTTTGTTTATTTAATACCTGCAGTATCCTTCTTCGGTATAGGAATGGTACCTGGAATTATAGCATCTGTTATATTTTCTATGCCACCAGTTGTACGGCTAACAAATCTTGGTATACGTCAAGTATCTGGCGAATTAATTGAAGCTGCTGATGCTTTTGGTTCAACTGCAGTACAAAGGCTATTTAAGGTTCAACTTCCTATGGCAAAGAGTACTATTATGGCAGGGATTAATCAAACAATTATGTTAGCGCTATCAATGGTGGTAATAGCATCTATGATTGGTGCTGAAGGCCTAGGAGTAGAAGTGTTTAGAGCAGTTACTAGAAATGAGGCTGGGCAAGGCTTTGCTTCGGGAATATCTATTGTTATACTAGCTATGATATTAGATCGTATGACTCAAGCACTAAATGTAAATAAAGATTATTAGATGGTTGTATTAAAATTTTAAAGAACAAAAAAGTTAGTATTAAATTGGTATATAATAATTGGAGGAACTGAATTAATGTTTAATAAAAGATGGAAAAAATTAGGTTTAGTAGCAGTTACGGTGTTTGCTTTAATGGTAGTAGGGTGTAGTAGTGATAAAGGCGAACCTGATAATATCGGCAATGAATCACTAGGAGAACAGCTAGATTACAAAATTACAGGTATAGATGCTGGTGCAGGAGTAGTTCAAGCTGCTGAGAAGGCTGTTGAAGACTATGGTTTGAACTATACTGTACAAACTAGCTCAGGTGCTGCTATGACTCAAGCACTTGCAGATGCATATGAAAACAAAGAACCAATAATAGTTACTGGTTGGTCTCCGCATTGGAAGTTTTCTAAATATGACCTAAAATATTTAGAAGATCCAAAAGGATCATTTGGTGAGGCGGAACATATCAATACAATTGCTCGTTTAGGATTGAAAGAAGATAAGCCTAATGCATATGAAATTTTAGATAACTTCAATTGGGATTCAGCAGATATGGAAACTGTTATGTCTCAAGTAAACGACGGAGAGACTGTAGAAGAAGTTGCAAGACAGTGGATTGCGGATAACCAAGATAAAGTAAGTGCTTGGATAGAGGGAGTAGAACAAGTTGATGGGGAAACAATCAAACTTGCTTACGTTGCATGGGATACAGAAATTGCTTCTACTAATATTATAGGATTAGTTTTAGAAGATATGGGTTATGATGTGACACTTACACAAGTAGAGGCTGGTCCTATGTGGGCAGCAGTTGCTAGTGGAGATGCAGATGCTATTGTTGCTGCATGGTTACCAGGAACACATGCGAAATATATGGAAGATTATAGTGGTCAACTTGAAGACCTAGGACCTAACCTAGAAGGTGCAAGAATAGGATTAGTTGTACCTGCTTATATGGAAATTAACTCTATAGAGGATTTAGTTGACTAAATAATTAACAAGAATTAGATTAAAAAGCGCCTGATTGATTTTCAATCAGGCGTTTTTTGTTACCCTACTTGTGTTGCCACTTAGCTTAATTTCACAGCTTTGAATGCTTCGTCTAAATCTTCAATGATATCATCAATATTCTCAGTACCAATTGACAAGCGCACTGTATTTGGTTTAATACCAGAATTTAAACGTTCTTCTTCGGTCATTTGTGAATGTGTGGTTGATGCTGGGTGAATAACTAAAGATTTAACATCTGCAACATTTGCAAGTAATGAAAACAGTTCTAATTCATCAATAAAATCCTTAGCTTTTTGTTCATCACCTTTGATTTCAAATGTAAATATTGACCCACCATCATTAGGATAATATTTTTTGTATAGTTCTTCTTGCTCAGGGTCTTCAGATACTGAAGGATGATGAACTTTTTCAACTTGTGAATGATCTTTCAAATAATTGACAACCTTTAATGTGTTTTCCACATGACGTTCTACTCTTAGTGATAGGGTTTCTAATCCTTGAAGGAATAAGAAAGCATGAAATGGTGATAAAGTAGCTCCAG
>CAYRAL010000161.1:0-4076 GCA_964422235.1 uncultured Candidatus Epulonipiscium sp.
AGTTAAGAGACATATAGAAAAATTTGTTGATGAAAAACCAGATGCAGTAGCTAGCCTATTGCGCAACTGGTTAGCTGATGATGAATGGGAGTGATTATAAATGGCAATAAAAGAGGCAACTACAGGTAGACAAAAAGCTGCCATGCTCCTAATCACCTTAGGGCCTGAAAAGGCAGCAAAAATATTTAAGTATCTAAAAGAAGAAGAAATTGAACAGCTTACACTAGAAATTGCTAACATAAGGGCAATATCTCCTCAAGTTAAACAAGATGTTTTAAATGAATTTTATGAAATCTGTATAGCGCAACAGTATATTGCTGAAGGTGGTATTGAATACGCAAAACAAATTCTCGAAAAGGCACTAGGAACAGATAATGCTATGGAAGTTATTAATAGGTTAACAGTATCATTGCAAGTAAGACCATTTGATTTTGCTCGTAAAACTGAAGCTAGCCAGTTGATAAACTTTATACAAAGTGAGCATCCACAAACCATAGCTTTGATTTTATCTTATTTAAAACCTAGCCAGGCCTCAGGGGTTTTGGCATCATTAAGTTCAGATAAACAGGCAGATGTTGCAAGAAGGATAGCCCTTATGGACAGAGCTTCCCCAGATGTCATTAAAGCAGTCGAAAGGGAATTTGAGAAAAAGTTATCCTCTCTTGTTACTGAAGACTACACAACTGTAGGGGGAATTGACTCTATCGTGGAGATTATTAATCTTGTTGATAGAGGCACAGAAAAAAATATTATGGAAACCTTGGATATGGATGATCCAGAACTAGCAGAAATTATTAAGAAGAAAATGTTTGTGTTTGAGGATATTCTTACCCTTGATAATAGATCTATTCAACGCATTCTTAGAGAAGTTGATAATCACGAACTTGCAGTTGCATTAAAAGGATCTAATGAAGAGGTAAAAGCGGCTATATTTGGAAACATATCTCAAAGACTGGCAACGATGATTGCAGAAGACTTAGAATATATGGGTCCAAAACGAATTAAAGAAATTGAGGAAGCACAACAAAAGATTGTTAATATTATTCGCAAATTGGAAGAAACTGGTGAAATTATTATTTCACGAGGTGGAGGTGACGAGATTATTGTCTAGCATTATAAAGGGGCAACGGGTTAGAAGCGAATCAACACTAGAAATTGAAAACACAAGCGTATATATTGCCCCAGAAGAAGTGGACGAAAATCTTACCGCTGATAATCAGGAGCAAAAAGAAGATATTATGCAAAAAATGCAGCAAGCTAAATCTAAGGCTAAACAGATGATACAAGAGGCTGAAGAAGAGGCTATGGCCCAGGCTGCCATTATTATAAAAGAAGGCCAAGATAAAATTAAATTAGAATCAACTATGGCTTTAGAAAAGGCTAAAGAAGAGGGCTATCTGGCAGGGTATAAAGAAGGTCAATTAGAAGCCCAAAACCTAATCCAGGAAGCAAAACAAGTGATTGTGGATGCTAATGACCAAAAACAACAGATATTAGCTGACATAGAGCCTGAAATAATTGAAATGGTTATTGGAATATGTGGTAAACTTATAGATGAAGAGATTAATCATAATAAAGACACAATCCTAATTCTCATACGTAAAACATTAGAGCAAGTTTCCACTGATACTTTAGAGATTAGTGTCAAAATATCGCCAGATGATTATGATTATGTTTTGGAAAACAAGCATGTAATTGCTAAAGGTACGACAAACCCAGAGAATATGCAAATAAAAAAAGATCCTAATCTAACCACAGGAACATGTATAATAGAAACACCCTTTGGAAGTATAGAATGTAATGTAGATGAAGCTTTTTCGGAAATTAAGAAACAAATGCGCTTAATTTATAATCAGAAATAGAGGGATATATATGATTGATTTAACTAAATATGACTCTATCTTAGATAAGGATTACATGGTGCGTTTTGGCTACGTAAGTCAAGTTGTGGGTCTAACCATTGAATCTGTAGGACCTATGTGTAGCGTAGGAGATTTATGCTATGTTGTACCCCAACAAGAAGGCGGCGAAGGTGTATATGTGGAAGTGGTAGGGTTTAGAGATAAGTACCTTCTTCTTATGCCCTTAGGCGAAACCACTGGTATAGGGGTTGGGAGTATTGTTAAAGCTACAGGTAAGCCGCTTCAGGTAGGTGTGGGGGAAGAGTTACTAGGCAAAGTCGTAGATTGGCAAGGAAAACCATTAGATAAAGATGACATTGCATTGTGTAGTGATTATGTGAATATAGAGAATCAGCCACCTAACCCACTAACAAGACAAAGAATAAGCGAAGTAATGCCTTTAGGCGTTAAAGCAATAGATGGCATGCTAACCGTTGGTAAAGGTCAAAGGATAGGGGTATTTGCAGGAAGTGGTGTTGGTAAAAGTACCCTTATGGGTATGATTGCAAGGAATGCCCACTCAGATATTAACGTTATTGGTCTAATAGGAGAGCGTGGAAGAGAAGTACGAGAGTTCATAGAAAAAGATCTTAAGGAAGAGGGATTAAAAAGATCTATTGTGGTTGTAGCTACTTCAGATCAACCAGCTCTTACAAGACTTAAGGCGGCTCAAACGGCTACAGCAATTGCAGAGTATTTTAGAGACCAAGGGAAGTCGGTATTACTCCTTATGGACTCCTTAACAAGATTCGCAATGGCTCAAAGAGAAGTCGGTCTTGCCATAGGAGAACCGCCCGTAACAAGAGGGTACCCTCCTTCAGTTTTTGCAGTCATGCCTAAGTTGCTAGAAAGAGCAGGTAACTCCGAAACTGGGAGCATAACAGGAATTTATACAGTACTAGTAGATGGTGATGATATGAATGAGCCAGTTACAGACACGGTTAGAGGGATACTTGATGGACACGTTGTCTTATCTAGAAAACTTGCCCATAGAACTCACTTTCCAGCAATAGATATTCTCCAAAGTATATCGAGGGTTATGAGTGACATTGTTAGCCAAGAGCATAAAGTGGCAGCCTCTATAGCGAAAAAACACCTAGCCATCTATCAGGAATCAGAAGACCTAATTAATATTGGCGCATATGTAGAAGGCAGTAGCCTGGATATTGATGAAGCCATTGATAAAAATCCAAAGATAACAGAATTTTTGAGACAGCAAGTAGATGAAAAAATTGAATTTGAGGAAGTATTAACGCTTTTAAAAGATACCTGCAATTAAACAAGGGGGTATTTAGATGTCTAAATTTAAGTATGAATTAGAAAACGTGCTTAATGTAAGAGAAAAACAAGAAAACATTAAGCAAAAAGAATATGCCGAGGCATTAGAAGTGTTAAAACAAGAAAAAATAATTAAAAAACAAATTGATCAATTATTAGATCATAATACACATATATTTAAAAGTGCTATTAGTGATCAGATAGATTCTAAAAAGATAAGATTACAACAGAATTATCATATGCTTCTAGAAAATAAGCAGACAATGGCAGTTGAAAAAGTAGAAAAAGCAAAAGTTAAAACTGAAAAACAAAGAAGAGAGTTGCTCAATGCTATGAAAAACAAGAAGACTTTAGAAATTCTTAAAGAAAAAAGATTTGAACAATTTCTAGAAGAAGAAAAGAAAGATGAACAGCAGATAGTAGATGAGATTGTAAGTTTTTCATATAAAAATGCAAAGTAGGGGGGGGCCATGGAGGGTGTAACGATAGACTTAAGTACAGATGATGCAATCCAAAAAAATAGTAAACGTATTAAATCAAAAAGAAAAAAGCCTTATATTATACCCATAATCCTTTTAGCTATGATTGCCCTAATGGTGGTTTTTATCAAATTAGATATAGGAAAAGTATCAAGCAAATATATAGGGCCTAAAATAGAAAATATTCCTAAAATAAATAAGCTGTTGCCGAAATCTAACGAAGAAGAAGGATTATATGATAACTATAGCAAAAAGCAGTTAATAGATATTATAAGTGGAAGTGAAATAGAAGTTGAATTAGCTAGACTAGAGATAGAAGAGAATTTAAATAGAATAAGTGATTTGGAAAAAAAGGTTAAAGATTTAGAAGTATTTGAAGATGAATATCTTAAGTTTAAAGAAGAAAAAAGAATTTTTG
>CAYRAL010000162.1:0-4055 GCA_964422235.1 uncultured Candidatus Epulonipiscium sp.
GGTGTATAGGGTCATACTACCATAAGGATTAAATTTAATCCCTGCACCGTATGCACCATTTTTGACTCTCATGTTAGGTAACATATACTCTGCATTTAAAATATTAGCTAGGACGTATAATGCTCCCTCATATGCCCCGCCTTTTTCTTTGTAGTTGCCGCTCCATACAATATACTGAACATCTGAGGCAATGGGAAATCCTTGCTTTTTTTCTTTTTCTTCAAACTCATAGGCAACTTTAGGGTGCCTCTGCTTATTTAATGTCTTAATATATTTATTATAACTCTTTTCGAGAGCCTTTATATTTTTTTCTTCTAAGGTTGCTCCTAGTACTAGGGTGTTTTTATTAAATAAACTATCATTAATAAGACTTAATTTGTTTATCACTTGATCTTTGTACTGATCATAATTCTCTTCTATTTCACAAATGTAATGATAGAATGGTATTGTTTTTTCATATTCGTACCGGCTTGCTCCCTGCTCGGTACTGCCTACTGCAAGATTCATAAGATCTAGGGGATTATCAGCAAAATAGTTTTCATAGTGGCTGCGTATTTTATGAATTTGGGTTAGAACCCACCTCTCATCCCATGTCTCATTTTTTGTTATGTTTGCCAGTATGTCAAAAGTCTTAGCTATATTGTCTTTTTCCATGCAAACTGATAGCTTTAACTTTGGGTCATACTTATTATACCACTCAAAATTTGGTATTGCTATGGGAGTAGCGCTAATTCCGCCTGTATATAGTGCAACTAAATCCTTTTCTTTTTGATTGATTAGATGTGTCAATAGGAATAATTCATTAAGACTCTCTTGTGGAATATAAGCAGTGTCGAAATATAAATCTACATAGATTAGATCATTGGTATCTGATAGATAATACATTTTCTTGCCTTTTTTACTATCTTTAACCCTGAGCTCTGGCAGCAATAATGATTGATTAATGTCTTTAAGGGTAAGCTCTGGCAAAGTGCCTACTTTACTTTCTTTTTGTTGCCACTCTTGTCGTTTATTCTGAATGCTAATCAGCTTCTTAACCTCATCCATATTATTATTGGCTTCTTCTAAGGCAATTTTCCTAGCTTCCTCTTCTTGGGCTTTTAGTATATAGTTTTCATCCGGGGCTAAAACCACCTGAGATCGATGAGTATTGTCTATAAGATGTGTTTTAAGGAGATTTTGGAAATACAAACTATCCCCTTCTTTTTTTATCTCTTCTATAAAATCTTGTCCTTTTAGAATTTTCACAGGGGAGACACCGTGCCCCCAACTATAAAGTGTCTGATAGGCCATATCAAGGCCTTTAGAGATATCACTTGTTTGTTGTTTGGTCCTTATTTCATAATTATTCATTGCCATCTTAATCAAATCACTATGGAATCCATCTGTGGCCGATTGATATAAGGTCTTATTAATCAGTAATTCCACATCCCTAAGGTCATCCTTCTTTATGTCTGTGGCTATAATACTATACATTGGCTGGGGAATTGCTGAGTCCACATCATAGGATAGTGTTTTACTACTTTGTTTTTCTCTAAAAGCCTTCCTTAAGGGGGACTCTTCATATTGGGTTAATATATCCATGAGAATCCCCATAGAAATCTGGAGCTTAATGTCTTTTATCTGGCCTACTGCAAAATTAGTTGACATATAATATTTATCACTGGGGGATATGGCTGGGTAAAAATCTGTATGATGTTTCATTGTTTTAAAAGGCTGCTGTTTTTGAGATATGTTTTGATTGTCACCTTTGTTAAATTGACTATAGTAACTATCTAACTTATCCAAGACTGACTGGATTTCTACATCTCCATAAATAAAGGCACAGCTATTTGAGGGCACATAATATTCCTTATGGGTCTCTTTAAATGCTTGGTAGGTCAAGTTGGGAATCTCTGCTGGACTTCCCCCAGCATTATAAATATACATGGTATCTGGAAACATAGCTGTCCTATTGGCCATGGCCAGTATTCGCCTTGGGGCTACACTAGCCCCCTTCATTTCGTTATAAACCACACCGCTCAAATGGAATTTGTCATTCTGATCAACGCTGTAATGCCATCCTTCCTGATCAAAACCATAAGGATGTTTTTGTAAATTAGGAAAAAAAACAGCGTCTAAGTAGACATCTAGTAAATTATGATAGTCTTTATGGTTACGTGTTGAAAATGGATAAATGGTCATATCAGCCGCTGTTGATGCATTCATAAAAATATTAGGTGACTTTTTCTTCATTTCAAAAAAAACGTCTTTTATGTTATATTTTTGGGACCCTGTAAAAACCGTATGTTCCACAATATGATTAACGCCTGTATTATCATGGATAGGGGTCTTAAAGCCAATGGCAAAGACTTGATTTGGGTCTGTATTCTTGACATAAACCACTTGAGCTCCTGTGCTAATGTGATGATAGGTAATAAGATCAGAATCTATGGCCTCTATATATTCCTCCCCAATTATTTCAAAACGAGCTGGGGACTTTCCAGCAAAAAGCATGAGGGACTGTCCCCATAATAATACTATTATTATAATACTTCCTATATGTCTTTTATATCTGCGCATTTTGTATCCTCCTATTTGAATATTCCTCTCTATAGGTTGCGCAATTCTCATTTAAAAATACCTTGATTTAAGCGTGCCTTTAAAATAAAACAAAGGCTGACCATATGCAGTCAGCCTTTGTTCTATTTGCGTATTTGCCCGTTTCCATAAATAATATACTTACTTGTGGTTAATTCTTTAAGCCCCATAGGCCCTCTTGCATGTAGCTTCTGAGTACTTATACCAATCTCTGCCCCAAAGCCAAATTCAGAGCCATCTGTAAACCTGGTAGAAGCATTAACGTAGACTGCAGCTGCATCAACCACATCTAAGAAAGCTTGAGCTCTCGTATAATTCTCAGTTACAATGGCTTCAGAGTGTCCCGTTCCATAAGTTGCAATATGATCTGTTGCTTCTTCAAAGTTCTCTACGATTTTAATGGCTAAAGTATAATCTAAGTACTCTGTTGCCCAGTCTTCTTCTGTTGC
The DNA here is from genome assembly GCA_964422235.1 of uncultured Candidatus Epulonipiscium sp. Lineage (GTDB taxonomy): Bacteria > Bacillota > Clostridia > Lachnospirales > Cellulosilyticaceae > JAAYSX01. Next base: position 3,030 of record CAYRAL010000162.1, read on the forward strand.
TAAAATTATGTTAGGCATCATCCCTTTAACTTTTTCATCGCCTCTTACGTCAATCCTTAAAGATTGTAGCTTTTTCACAAGTTCAGCTAGTATATCCTTAGCAATTGCTTGGTGTATAATAAGCGTCTCCATTGCGTTACAGACACCTGGTCTATGGGTTTTTGCATTAATTGCTATGGCAATAGCCTTCTCTATATCTGCTGATTGATCAATATAAACATGACAGTTACCTTCTCCTGTTTCAATAATTGGAACGGTACTGTTTTCAATAACACTTCTGATAAGACCTTTACCGCCTCTTGGTATTAACACATCTAAATAATCATTCATTTTCATCATTTCAACAGACGTTTCACGGCTTGTATCTTCTACTAGCTGAATTGCTTCTTTAGGAATGCCAACACTTTCAAGGCCTTCTCCTATGATTTCAACAATCTTCATATTGCTAGCAATAGCTTCTTTACCACCACGTAAGATAGTTGCATTACCACTTTTTAGGCATAATGCAAAAGCATCTGCCGTTACATTAGGTCTAGCCTCATAAATAATCCCAACGACACCTAAAGGAACGCGTTTTTGCCCAATCACAAGTCCATTAGGTCGCTTTTGCATGGCTGATATTTCTCCTATTGGATCCTCTAACTCAGCAATTTGTCTGATGCCTTCAACCATTGCCTCAACACGGCTCTGATCTAATGTCAAACGATCTACTAATGCTCCGGTAATTCCTTGCTCTATTGCCTTACGAACATCTTCCTTGTTAGCTGCTACAATCTCATCTATTCGTTTGATCAGATTGTCTGCTGCACGAATAAGTCCTTTGTTTTTCTCTTGGCTAGATAGTTGCCCAACAATTCTTGCAACTGCTTTAGCTTTTTTGCCTTGTTCTATTAGTCTACTCATGGTATTGCTCCTTTCGTGTGTTTGGGTGCCAACATCGTATGGTATTGCCGCGCCAACTTCGTGCTTATGGCCGCACGGTGGACTGGTGATATAGCATACGTTTGCACTGCATACATCGCGTGG
>CAYRAL010000163.1:0-806 GCA_964422235.1 uncultured Candidatus Epulonipiscium sp.
GGTAGACTCTGGTGAGCGGCAAGACCATACGCCGCTTTTGCTGGAAATGGATATATAGGTAGAAAATAAAGAGTTGTCTTAAAGCAATAGATGGTGTTAAGGCAGTAGATTATGATGGCGGATAGGTGTGTAGGGAGTTTACTATTCTTTCTAAAGATTATCGCGATATTTTGTTCGAAGTCGAGGGAATACATAATATATTCAATATTGCTTGACATTATCTCACTATAGCGTATAATGTTACAAGGGGTAAGTCTCTTTAACTTATAGTTGATTTATAAGTTAAAGGGTTCTAAATGCTCACACATATTATAGTATAGGGGGAAGATATATGACGAGAAAGAACGTAAGAAGAGCAATTTCAATGGTTTTAGTAGTACTCATGTCGTTTTCTAGTATGGTTTTTGCCAAAGGCGGAGACTATCTAGGACATTGGGCAGAGGATTCAATTCAAAACTGGATTGATAAAGGGTATGTAAAGGGGTACGAAGACGGAAGTTTTAAACCGGAGAATGACATCACAAGAGCAGAGTTTATATCCCTTGTGAATAGAGCATTTGGATATACAGAAGAAGCAGAAGTAATGTATTCAGATGTAGCAGAATCTCATTGGGCGTATAATGAGTTCAAAAGAGCAAGTGCAGCAGGTTACATTGGTGGATTTGAAGATGGAACACTTCGTCCAAATAATAAAATCACACGACAAGAGATGGCATCTATTATTGCGAGATTATTAAACCTTAATTCAGCAAAAGAAAGTGAAGCTTTCTTAGCACTTGATGATTTAGCACAAATTCCTGAGTGGA
>CAYRAL010000163.1:816-4036 GCA_964422235.1 uncultured Candidatus Epulonipiscium sp.
AAAACAAAAGGCGATGACTGAACTAAATAATGCGGCAAAAGATAGTGATGCATTCTTAGGGCTAGATGATTTTGATGCAGTTCCAGAGTGGAGTGCAGGAGCTATTAGTGCCCTAGTTGATAAGGGATACATTAGGCTTAGAAATAACAATTCTTTTGCGCCAGCACAATCAGCAACTAGGGCAGAAGTAATCGATGCATTAAATAAGGGATATTTAAGTGTTACAAAGATTACTTATAATGAAGCTGGTACATATACAGATGTGCTTGTAGACGGTAGTGTGAGCATTAAGGCAGAAGACGTTATTTTAGAAGATATGACTATTAACGGAAACCTTATTATAGGGGAAGAAGTTGGTGAGGGGACAGTAACGCTTACTAATATAACTGTTAAAGGAGACACCATTGTAAGAGGTGGTGGCATGAACAGTGTTATTATTAAAGATTCTAAAATCAATAACCTTATCCTTGAGAAAAAAGATGGAAAAGTAAGAATCCAGGTTGCTGGGGATACTGAAATAAAATCCATTGATGTACGATTGGGTGCAGAAATTAATCTTGGAGAAGGCGTAATCATTAAAAGTTTAAAAGCAAACGCAGTAGCTAAGGTTAATGGAAAAGGAAAAATTATAACAGCTATTATTAATGTTGATGGTGTAGAAATAACAGCATTAGTTGATAAACTTGAGTTTGCAAAAGGCCTGAAAAAAGAAGAGACTAGCAGTTCAAGTAGTGGGTCAAGTAGTGGGTCAAGTAGCGGTTCAGGCAGTGGCTCAGGTGGAAGCACACCACCAGTTAGTGAAGAGATTGTAGATAAATCATATACACAGGCAGGAACCTATGGCCCTAGTACGGGAATGCAAGTAGTAGACAATGTGGTTGTAACTTCCAAAGATGTTGTCTTGCAAAATATGGAGATCAGAGGCGATCTAAGATTAGAAGAGCAAATTGGGGATGGCGATGTACACCTAAAAAATGTAACGGTAAAAGGTGAAACAATCATCAGAGGTGGCGGAGCAAACAGCATCCATTTTGAAGACTCTGTGTTAGCAACTGTTATTGTTAATAAAAATGATGGTAAAATTAGAATAGTTGCAAAAGGCAGTACACAAATAATAGAAGTTCAATTAGAATCACATGCAAGACTTGAAGAAGAAAACTTAAGTGCAAACGCACCTGGTTTTGAAAATGTAAATATTAGTGAGAGTGTTCAAACTAATGGGGACCTTGCGATAGAATTAATTGGACAATTTGAAACGATTAACTCAAGAGCGACACAAGTAAGAATTAATTTATCAGAAAGCACAAGTATTAGAGAAGTTATTTTGAATGTAGCAGCTCATATATCAGGGCTTGGAACAATTAATATGGCAACGATAAATGCTGAAGGGTCTACACTATCGACTCAACCACAAAATGTTGTATTAAACGTAGATAGTGTGAGCATAAGAGACCAAGTAGTAAGAGAGAGTTATTCAGATGCAACTAGCTCAGAAATACGTGGTATAGAACTAGATATGACCAGTATACAGGTTGATATGGATAATTTCATGGCAGACCTTAGAGCCGGGGACTTTAAAGTAGAAGCTACCTTAGACGGAGAAGGGTATCAATTAAGAAATTTACAATACAATGTAAATGCTAGAAGATTTACATTTAGTCCAGTAGAAGTAACACAGCTAGAGTTAGGTAAGGTATTAGAAGTAACAATCTCACCTAACTCAGATAAGTTAACTGGCCAGGCACAAACTGCGCAGCTTGTTTTACAAACAGGTTTTGCAGGTAGAATTACAGACGTGCAAGGAATAGCTATTGCTAACGTTACCATAAAATTTAGGGCAGGTGCTAATGTTAAAGAAGGTGAAGTAGTCGCCACTGCAATGACAGATTCACAGGGATACTATACAGTAGCTGTGGAACCAGGAGACTACACTGGGGAGTTATCAGGACCAGGTATCCTAACAACCTATCTCTATGCGACAGCTTTAAGTGACCGTTTTAATACAGATCAAAATGAAACAGCCATAAGAGCAACTGCGATGGACGCTGTTAAAATTGTCTTAACCTGGGGGCAATATCCAAGAGATGAGGACTCTCATCTAGAAGGACCGACAACAGATGGAGATAGATTCCATGTGTATTTTGGAGATAAGATTCATGAAGAAAATGGCATAAGATATGTTGACCTTGACTGGGATGATACCCAATCATATGGACCAGAGACGACATCAATCTATAGGTTAGTAGATGGAACTTATAAGTTCTATGTTCATAACTGGTCTGGTGAAGCGCCACTAGTAGGATCTGGGGCCAAGGTAGAAGTGTACCAAGGAAATGAATCGATACCATCTAGAACCTTTGACATACCAGATGCTGAGGAAGTAGTAGATGGGATATACTGGGTAGTTTTTGATATGGTAGTAGAAAATAACGCCATTAACAGCATAGATGCTATTAATAAAATGGAAGGTGTTATTCCGAAATTTGAAATTAATGGTGAAGAGTATGATGGTGATTACTATAACCCAGAAGAAGCAATTACCGAAGAAAACCCATTAACCATCAGTATAGCAAATGCTGAGGGGAGAAATATTTATTACACTATGGAGGGTGAGGAGCAGCAGTTATATACTGGCCCATTTGAAGTAACAAGTAACACTTTTATAACGGCATACAACAAAGTAGACGGAATTCAGGCAGATTATGTTAGAGGGTCATCACTCCAAATAGGCGAAAGAACTTATGACCCGGTTAATCTTTCTCTTGAAGGGATTGTGGCTATAACCACAAATTCAGCCATAGAATTTACGACAACTGGGGCCATAGAGTTTACAACGGATACAGGAATTGAGCTTGAGTTAAGACGTGGGTTTAATAATGAATCTAACACGTATGTAGAAACTCAAAGTGTAGAGGGGGCTCAGTTAGACTTTGCAATTGAGAATCTAGGAGCGGAAACATACACGCTGATTATTAGAACGACAATAAATCAAGCAGTAGAAGAGTTTATAAAAGAAATTGTATTATCTGAGGATGGAATTTGGGAATCTAACGGTCCCAAAGTAACAGGATTTGAACAAAATATACCTAATTCGCAGTATAAACTAGAAATTAATTTTAACTAACTGGGTAAAAAGAGTAGCAGCTACAAAAGTAGCTTGCTACTCTTTTTTATTTAGTAGGAAAGTTCTACTTTTCTGATAAATAAAAAATGCAATAAA
>CAYRAL010000164.1:0-3999 GCA_964422235.1 uncultured Candidatus Epulonipiscium sp.
TAAATTTGTTTGGTTAGCAATATTTGCAATCCCATCTATGAATCCTCGAATATCTTCTGTTCGAGCTGCAAGTCCTTTTATTGTCTCAAAACTTCTTTCAGCAGCTCCTTTCATAGTCCCTACTTGTTCTTTTAAACTTACTACAGCCCCTTCACTATGATTAACATCTGTTAATGTGTCCTCAAAATACCGAGTAATATCCTCCATGATATCATAAATCTTTTCTGTGCCTTCCTTAGACATATTAGAACTTTTACTAATATTAGAAATCGTAGTGGCAGCAACTTCAACACTAGTGGCTAATTCTTTTATAGAATAAGATGTCTTTTGAGCCCCTTCTTTTTCTGATTTCATTCGATCATTACAGTATGCTGATTTACTTTTCAATATTGAAGCTGATTTTGAAATTTGATCAAAAATATCTTCTATTTTCTCTAAGGCCTCTTGGCTTTTTTCCCCTTCTTTTTGTACTTCTAGCACTTTTGCTTGAGCCCAGTTTGTTAATAATACCAGTACAAGAAATACACATATTAAAGAACTCATAGGTGATAGAAACTCAATAAGTCCTGCATCTGCTCCCGTCAATAAAGCTGGATTAACAAGTTGCATTATCACTAAAGCAAGAATTAATCCACTCCCATATCCAATCATTAGTTTCCTATTAAAGTATAAGGCTTGCATAACCAGTGATAGAATATAAATATTAAAAAATCTAGGCACACCTCCTTGACTAGCAGATAAAATAATTGCAAAAATTGTTGGCATTATGACAAGCATTGTCCCTTTAACTTGCTCATTAAAAGGAATCAGATAAATAATCGTTACAATCACTCCCGCCGATATCGTCGCCTTTGCCGCAGACATCCCTGCATCTAAACCATCAACAAATACCATTCCTGTTAATAAAATCACAAAACCCCATATAAAAAACAAATTCGCTTTAAGTGCCTTTTTCATCATAGTCCTCCTATTTTTACTCTTCTACTGTGATAAAGGATTCTCTCAACGGTTAATGCACTTGAATGCATTGCTAGAGATGACTAATACGTGGCCTGTGTTGAAAGTTGCTCCATTACTTCTTTAGGTGGTTAGTCCATTTTATCAAACCCCCTATAAACTCCATAATACCACATTCATCTAAGAAAGGTAATATATAGCTAAGAGGATATTACAATAACTTTCTTGTCTAGGCAGTATAATTAGAAAAAGCTCTTGACAATTGTCTAAATAAGAACTATTATTAAATAGTAATCATTACGTGACACAAGAAATTAACATTAAACATATAAGGAGTGTTAGAATGTCAAATTTAATTGGAAAGAAAATTAACGATTTTAAGGTACAAGCATATCATGAGGGAGATTTTAAAGAAGTAACCCAAGATTCACTAAAAGGACAATGGTCTATATTTTTCTTCTATCCAGCAGATTTTACTTTTGTTTGTCCAACAGAGCTTGGAGATTTAGCAGACAACTACGAGAAATTCAAAGAAATTGGAGCTGAAATCTACTCTGTATCAACCGATAGCCATTTTGTTCATAAGGCATGGGCTGATGCTTCAGATACCATTAAAAAAATTCAGTACCCAATGCTTGCTGATCCAACTGGTGCTCTTTCAAGATTCTTTGGCGTTATGATTGAAGAAGCTGGTCAAGCCCTAAGAGGTACATTTATTGTCAACCCAGAAGGGGAAATTAAAGCTTATGAAGTACATGATCTAGGTATTGGTAGAAATGCAGAAGAACTTCTTAGAAAAGTTCAAGCCGCTCAGTTTGTAGCTGAAAACGGCGACCAAGTATGCCCTGCAAAATGGACACCAGGGGCTGATACCCTAACACCTAGCCTTGACTTAGTTGGAAAACTATAAACCATGACTAGGTAACTATATATAATCATATTAAAGGGGCATTTTTCTAAGTGCTCCTTTAATATTCTAAAATTTTATATTGAATTGTAAAGGACGATGTGAAAATGGATAAAATATATGACTTACTTATTATAGGTGGTGGCTCTGCAGGACTATCTGCTGGGATTTATGCTGGCCGTGCTAAATTAAATACTTTAATTATAGAAAAAGATAAGATTGGCGGGCAAACTGTAACGACTTCTGAGCTTGTTAACTACCCAGGTATACGTTCAACGACTGGGCCAAAGCTTATGGACGACATGAGACTTCAGGCCTTAGATTTCGGCGTTGAATTCAACTCTGGGGATATTGAAAAGGTCGATTTTTCTGGTGATATTAAGCTTCTTTATACGAATCAGGGAGTCTATCAAGGTCACTCTGTTATTATCGCTACTGGGGCTGTACCTTGTACCCTTGGCTTTCCCGGTGAATCAGAATTTACTGGCCGTGGGGTGGCTTACTGTTCCACATGCGATGGGGAATTCTTTGAAGGATTAGATATTTTTGTTGTTGGCGCTGGATTTGCTGCAGCTGAAGAAGCTATTTTCCTGACACGTTTTGCAAAAAAGGTAACGGTTATTGCCAGAGAGCCTGAGTTTACCTGTGCCAAAACCATTGCTGACAAAGTACTGGCACATCCTAAAATAGAAGTTAAATTCAATACAGAAGTTGTTGAAGCAAAAGGTAATGATATGCTTACATCTGCTAAGTTTATTAACAATGTAACTGGCGAAAGCTTTGAGTATCATGCTTCCAAAGAGGACCAAACATTTGGTTTGTTTATTTTTGTTGGTTATTCTCCTGCTACAGACCTTTTTAAAGGCCATGTCGAAATTGATAGTCATGGTTATATTCCTACTAAGGAAACCATGGAAACAAATATCCCTGGTGTTTATGCTGCTGGAGATCTTAGACCTAAATCTCTTAGACAAATTGTAACAGCCGTAGCAGATGGTGCCATAGCTGCAACAGATGCAGAAAAATATGTCGCTGCCCAAAAAGAGAGACTTGGTATTAAAGAGCTTTATTCAGAGGATAAGAAAAAATCACAAGTTCCGAAGGAAGCCCCTGCTTCTACGGTAGAATCTCCAAGTTCCGATGATTTTTTAAGTGCTGATATTAAAAATCAACTTAAAACCATCTTTGCTAAGCTTGATAAAGAGGTTACTTTAGTTTCTATTGTAGATCCCCAAGTTCCTAAATCGACTGAACTTAAAGATTTTATCCTTAGCATTTCCCAACTAAGTGATAAGCTTCTAACCCAAATTTATAATAAGGATGAGCGACCAGATATAGAAGAGCTTGTTAATGCGAATAAGTTCCCTGTAGTCTCCCTACTTAACTCTAATAAAGACTATAGCGGTGTAAAATTCCACGGCATACCTGGTGGCCATGAACTGAACTCATTTGTACTAGCTATTTACAATTTGAGTGGTCCTGGCCAAGCCCTAGATCCTAATATAGTTGAACAAATTAAGGCTATTAATAAGCCTACAAATCTCAAAGTGTGTATCTCATTATCTTGCCAACTTTGCCCTGATGTGGTTGTGGCTACTCAAAGGATTGCTATGTTAAATCCAAATGTTGAAACAGAGATGATTGATATTTCCTTATTCCCAGACATCAGGAAAGAGCATAAGATTATGAGTGTACCTGCTGTTATTGTTAATGACGATAAAATTCATTTTGGTGCTAAAAAAATTGATGAAATCCTAAAACTCATATAATAAAAAAAGTCTTATAATCCCTTTTAATCAAGGAATTATAAGACTTTTAGATATGTCTTTCGTTTAAATTATCCTAAGAAAACTTTTAGATCTTCATCAACTGTTCCAATTCCTGCAATGCCGAATGTTTCTACTAAAACATTGGCTACATTTGGTGATAAGAATCCTGGAAGTGTTGGTCCTAAGTGAATATTTTTTACACCTAAGTGTAGTAAAGCTAACAGAACAATAACTGCTTTTTGCTCATACCATGCAATATTGTAAGCAATTGGAAGCTCATTAATATCATTAAGTTCAAAGATTTCTTTTAGTTTCATGGCGATTACTGCTAAAGAGTAGGAGTCGTTACATTGCCCTGCGTCAAGT
>CAYRAL010000165.1:0-3967 GCA_964422235.1 uncultured Candidatus Epulonipiscium sp.
TTAATAGCAATGGTGTCCACCTACGGGGTATTTGTGGGCATTGAGACAGCTTCATTGACCCAAGCCAATTTAACAAACATAGGTGCTAGACTTAATATGACTCCCTTGAAAAAAAGAAGCTTTTTACTTGCAGGCCTTATGGTGGCCTTAGCCTTAAACTTAGTGGCAAATGGATTGTTACTCTTATTTGTTAAATACGTCTTAAAGATGACCTTATTTACAGAGCTAGAACACAGCCTACTGTTTATCCTATTAGGTAATTTATTCGGCGTGGCACTGGGCATATTTATCGGTGTTTCTAACAAGAAAAGTAACGGCGTTAAGACGATGATTTCTATCGTTGTAACCTTATCCTTATCATTTTTATCAGGCATGATGTCTCAGGAGGTAAAACTTGTTTTAGATAAAAACATGCCCATACTAGGAAAAATGAATCCAATAGCCATTATAACCAATCATTTATACAGGATAAATATTTTAGGAAATACCAAGGATATGGAAGCAGGGGTTATTGTGTTAATTTCCTATAGTGTCATTTTAATGCTTGCTTCCTATTTGTTTTTAAGGAGGAGAAACTATGATCGTATATAAATATTTTATAAAGGTAGCTTTAAAGCAGAAGTCGGTTATATTAGGCTATTCCACCATATTTCTCCTGTTAGCAATTATCAACGGAACAAGTACCGACACGAAGGAAAGAGCCTTCTCAGAAACAAAACTAATCATAGGTGTGGTAGATAAGATGGATAGTGAATTATCTAGGGGATTGAGAGATTATCTAGGTGAAAAGAATGTTTTAGTTGATATAATAGAAGATGATGACTATATAAGAGAGCAGATTTTTTTGGAGGCAATAGATGGGGCTATTATTATACAAGAAGGATTTGATGATAAAGTAGCGAGCAAAGAAGAAGCAATAGAAATATACAAAGATGATCGGGATATTGGTGCTTCTTACTTAAAACAGCAAGTGGAAAAATACCTTGTATTTGCTAGGTCAACCTATGAAGATGGAAGATTCCACTTAGATGATATGAAAGTGGCATTAAATCAAAGGGTCAATGTAGAGATTGTGGAAGATGAGGGGAAAAATAAAAATATAGGTGCCAATAATTGGTTTAAAAACTATTACAATTTTACAAGTTATGTTATGATTGCCGTTTATATTACAGTCATTAGTTTGGTCATGACAGAATTTAAAGATGAAAAGATTGAAAGCAGAACAGAAATATCATCCAAAAGGTTCTTTAAGTTCAATAGAGAAATTTATTTAGGACAAATAAGTATAGGGCTTATTATCACATCTATATTTATACTAGGGAGTCTATTATTAAAGGGTCAGTATATAGGTGAGGTGGATTTTGCTAAGTATCTCATCAATATAATGATATTTTCCTTTACCATTCTGTGTCTTACGTTTTTAATCAACAATTTAACTAGGAGCAGGTTTGTCATTAATGGAATAGGGACGGTGGTTTCCTTGGGTACTTCATTTATTTCAGGGGTTTTTGTTCCCCAAGAATTTTTAAGTGAGAGAGCTTTGGCAGTGGCTAAGTTTTTTCCAACCTATTACTTTGTAAGAATAAATGAGAACAGTAGCAATTCCTTGATGGATATGAGATATGACTTTTTAATGCAAGTCATGTTTGGGGTCGTCTTTTTATTAATGGGATTATATTTCTCAAAAGTGAAACAAAAAGTATAAAAGGTGGATTGGTAGACCAAATAGTTCAATTTAAATGATACTTAAAAATATTGAAAAAGAGTGAATAATATGTTATCATTCTACGTGAGTGATTATAATTGTATATGTATACATAAAAACAGGAGGTAATTATTTGAAAAAGTACAAAAAAATGTCGTTATTATTAGTGGTATTAATGATTGCAACTCTATTTACGGGGTGTCGTCAAGAAGACAAAGAATTAGTAGAAGCCCTTATTAAAACACAAGAAATATTGAGTTTTGAAAGTACAAATGACATGGCCTTTAACCTAAGGGCAGAAGGGCTTGATGAAGAGTCACAAGTTATGTTCGATGCAATTGCAAGTCAGATTAATAATATGAAGTTATCACTTAAGCAGAAATCTGTTGCAAACAAAGATCAAACAGTAGCTAAAGCTCAGATTGATGCAAATGTTCTATTGAACGATATGAATTTTGACACATCAATATGGGTAGATATGGATATGAATGGTGATAAGCTAGTCCTAAAGGAATTTTTTAAACTTCCTTCAATGTTAATGAGCTTTATACCTGGTGCAGTAGACAAAGAATATATTGTACTAGATTTTGATACCATGAATCAAGCTATGGGTGATATGGAAGAAGATATGCCAGGGCAAATGGACTTAGATAAAACCATGGCTATAGCAATGAAGTATCAAGAGAAATTTAAAGTTGCAATTGTAGATTATATGAAAAGCTATAAATTCAATGACCTTGCTGTAACAAAATTAGAGGATCAAATAGTCAATGATGAAAAAATCAAATACTACCAAGTTGCATTTGATAATGATTCTTTTAAGGAATTTCTTAAATATACCACGATTTCAATGTTACAGGATGAAAACCTATTACCATTATTTGAAGAATATATGACTGAGCTCATGAGTGCAGCTGGGGAAGAACTGCCAGAAGAATTATCTCTCGTGGGAAAGAGTACAGAAATGATTGAAAAGGTTAAAACGTTTTTTGAAAAAATTGAAGACTTAACTATTCTTGGAGAAGATGGTATTCTTATTACCTTTGGAATCAATGAGGATGGCTATTTTGTAAGCGAAGCAGGTAATATGAATTTTTTAATTGATACAAACCAATGGATAAATCTTATACCAGCCTCAATGAAAGAAAACGAAGCTTTGGAATCAATGCCAACACCAGTTTTTGAACTATCCATCTCATATGATAGTAAAATGGATAATATCAATGAAGATGTAGAAGTTACAATGCCTACTACCACAGAAGAAAATGCCATAGATTATATGGATCTCATAAAATCTATGATTCCAGAAGTTCAACAAGATAATTATTAATAAGTAAACATAAGGGAATCACCGAAGCAATTGATGTTTTGGTGATTCTTTTATTAATTTAGAAAACTATGGTGTTGGTTACAAGTGACTAGAATTTCAAAGATAAAGAGAACCCTTTCCATATAAAGGAATAATATAGTATGGAAAGGCGCTGATATAATGAGAGTCAATGGAACTAATAGTCCCAACGGACAAAACTTATATAATGAATGTAACAAAATGATGTCTTACCATGTTGTTTTAACCATGCAAGATGGAAGTCAAATAGACGGTATTATTGAAAGTGTAGAACCTACTTCTGTTAATGTTCTGGTTGGTGAGGATGCCGTATATCAAGAAGATATGCAGAGACAATATGTGAATCCTACCAGATATAGAAGATTTAGGCGTAGAAACTTTTCCCTTACTGATTTGTTAGCATTAGCATTGTTACCTTATCCGTTTTATGCTCCACCATATTCTTACTATCCTTACTACCCTTATTAAAAGGTAGTAATAGAAGTGGTACTTACCCGATTAATTAGACGTGATAAATAGTTTATTTAATCGGGTTTATTTTTTTAAAAAAGGCTTGCTTTTTATAATTATTGTGTTATAATAAAAGTACGAAGGAAACCTCTTCGTAACAGCTTCTAATCCACTATGATTGATAAATGATTTGGAAAATGTTTTACTACTAAGTACAATATTTAGAAGTTAAATTATTAGGATTAGCAAGTTTTGAAAGAAAAAGAAAAAAATGCATTAGTTAGAATTAGAAATGTTTTAAGCAAGACGGTCAGTAAAGAAGACCGAGTAAAGAAGTAAACAAATTACTGAGTAAGATTTGTAAGGAAGTTTTATTGGTAAGTTTGTAAAGGAAGGAAATGCTTTATAATAGTAGAAAATAGTTTTATAAGTGGATTAGAAGCAAATAGATAACCGCTCATTGT
>CAYRAL010000166.1:0-3964 GCA_964422235.1 uncultured Candidatus Epulonipiscium sp.
AGTTCAATATTTAATCCTTTTGTTAAAAAAGCTGTTTCTTGCAGTCTTTTTCTTAAAATTTCAAATTCATACTCTGTCGATTCAAATATTTCATTATCAGGCTTAAAGTGTATAAATGTACCCGTGATATCAGTGGTTCCCACTTCTTCTATTCTGCCTATTGCTAGTCCCCTGTCAAATTTACCTTGGTGTATAACACCATCTACATGAACTTGTACGGTTAACCATTCTGAAAGAGCATTTACAACTGCAGCCCCTACACCGTGTAGCCCTCCTGAAACCTTATATCCTCCACCACCAAATTTCCCCCCAGCATGAAGAGTCGTTAGTACAACTTCAAGGGCTGATATGCCTTTCTCTTCTATAACTCCTACGGGTATACCACGACCATTGTCCCTTACGGAGATAGAATTATCAGGATGAATTTTGACTTCAATTTTATCGCAATAGCCTGCTAAAGCCTCATCAACCGCATTATCAACAATTTCATACACTAAGTGGTGAAGACCTTTTGAGGAAGTGCTACCAATATACATACTAGGTCTTTTCCGTACCGCTTGCAGCCCCTCTAAAATCTGTATTTGTTTTTCATCATAGTTGGCTACCATAATTAAGATCTCACTCCTTTATTTAAAAAGACTATTTATAATAAATAGCCTATAGACACAACATTTCAATTTGTATTATATATCAAAAAACTTATTCTTACAAGAACACTAACTAATCATACCTTCTTTCACTTTAAATAATTTTCCTATACTTTGAGAATTCCACACACCTTCTTCTATACCTGTACACGTAATTAAAGTTTGAATATCTTTCGTATGTGCAAATAAAAATTGCTGACGATGATAGTCTAGTTCAGAAAGAACATCATCTAGTAGTAAAACAGGCTGTTCCCCTAATATTTCTTGTATCATCCTCAGCTGCGCCAATTTTATTGATAATACAACTGTACGTTGTTGCCCTTGTGATCCATAAGTACGTACATTCATATTATTTATTAAAAAAATCAAGTCATCTCTATGAGGGCCTATTGACGTAGATTTTCTAAAAATATCACCCTTATGATTAGTAGATAGCTTTATTTCATAATCCTCTACACTTACACTTCGGTCATATAAAATCTCTAATTTTTCTTTATTTCCAGATATATTAGTGTGAATTTCTTGTGCTATTTTTTCTAATTTATTTATAAAGCCTGTTCTTTTACTAATTATATTCTTACCATATTCCACTATTTGAGTATCCCATACCTCTAATAGGTTTTGTGCATCTTTAGTATACTCAAAGTTTTTCAATAAGTTATTACGTTGTTTTAATACTTTGTGATACTTTTGAAGCCCAAAATAATACATACGATCTATTTGACATAGTTCAATATCAATAAATCGCCTACGTTCACCTGGACCTTTTTTTATCATTTGTAAGTCTTCTGGCGAAAACATAACCACATTTAACACACCGAGTAAGTCTCCTAATCTTTTTATAGGAATACGATTAATGGCTACACCTTTTCCTTTTTTATCTATATGAAGGTCTATTTGATCTTCAATATGCTTCTTTTTAATATTTAATCTAATATGCGACTCCGTTTTATCCCACGCAATAACTTCTTTTTCATGATTAGTACGATGAGACCTTGCAGTAGCACATAAATAAATTGCCTCTAGTACATTAGTCTTTCCTTGCGCATTATCTCCTACAAAAACATTAATACCCGAATGGAGTACTAGATTAAGATAATTGTAATTGCGGAAATTTTGCAGTGATAATTCCCGAATATACATAAATTTGCCTCCATACTAATTAATGACATACTTTTTTTCATCAAACTCGACTATATCATCTTTATATAATTTTTTTCCTCTTTGGGTACAAAGCTGATTATTAACAAGCACTAAGCCATCTAATATGATTTGCTTTGCTTCTCCGCCAGACTGTACAAGATTTGCCATTTTCATCATCTGAGATAACTTAATAAATTCTGTGGTAATTGTAATGCTTTCCATAATTTTTCTCCTTTAACCATACCGCTTAATTATGCACTAAGGCGGATTGGTAATATTAAGTATTTAAAATGATTCCCATTTACTGGTTGAATAATACAAGGTGCCAAGGAAGATATAAAATAAATCTCTACTTGGTCCTCTTCTATGGACTTAAGAGCTTCAATTAAATACTTTGGGTTAAATGCTATTAATAACTCTTTACCTTCAAGAGATACTAGAACTTCTTCTCTTGCAGTACCGAGTTCTGTATTTGATGTAATGATCATTGTATCTGATTTTAATTCAATTTTAATAGGATTTTTCTTACCTTCACGTGATATTAAAGCTGCACGTTCAATACTTACTAAAAAGGCCTTTCTATCAATTAAAATCTTGGTTTCATAGTCACTGGAAAAACTCTGCTCATAACGAAGAAACTCACCCTCAAGTAAACGTGAAACAACCATACTTGTACCTAATTCAAATAAGACATGTTTATCGGTAAAATAAATCGTAACAAGATTAGTCTCTTCCCCTGATAGAATCTTACTAATCTCACCAAGTGTCTTTCCTGGAACGACAACATTTATATCCTTATTCTCAATTGATAAAGGGGTATGACGATAAGATATACGATAACCATCAACGGATACCATATTAAGACCGTCATCTTTAAGTTGCATAAGTGATCCTGTAAGGATTGGGCGAGTTTCTTCTTGGGCAACTGAAAAAAGTGTTTGTCTTATAATATCTTTTAGTTTTGGTTCTGGAAGCGTAATGCCTTGCAATTTTTCGACTTTAGGAAGCTCTGGAAAATCATCTCCAGATTGTCCTGCAATTTGAAATTTTGAATTATGACAACGAATTGTCGTCATAAAGTTTTCATCAACACTAATTTCTATCTCTTCATTCGGTAGCTTTCTTATAATCTCTGAAAAGATTTTTGCTTCTAGTGCAACATAACCAGGTGATATAATTTCTGAAGATATGGTACTTTCAATACCTAATTCTAAATCATTTCCTACAAGTACTAATTTATCATTTTTACTTTGGATTAATATACATTCTAAAATTGGTAAGGTTGTCCTATTAGAAACTGCCCTTAGTACTGTATTGACACTATTTAATAAAACCTCTTGTTGGCAACGAATATGCATTTTGTTAATAACTCCTTTCGGGAAAACATTAATATAATAAAAGATATTTTAGTAGTAATAGTAGTAGTGGCTGTTAGTAATGTGTGTAACCACCTTAACGTTAGGGTGGACACTTACTTGAGCGTGTTCATAAAGTTGTGGATAGAAAAGTGAAAACTAGCAAGTTATGCACATTGTCCACAAAAAAAAAGACAATGGAAAGTTGTCCACAAAACATACACATGGATAACCACAGCCTAAAAGATACTAATTAGACCTAATTAAAGTACTACTTTCCTGTAATTTTTTTCTCTAATTCATTAATGGTTTGTGTAAGTTCAATATCTGTTTTCATTTCTTTAGCTATCTTTTCGTATCCATGAATGATTGTTGTGTGATCTCTACCGCCGAATTGCTTACCGATTTTAGGCAAAGATAAATCTGTCAATTTTCTCGAAAGATACATAGCAATTTGTCTTGGAAATGCAATACTACGTGTTCTTTTTGAGGATTTAAATTCCTCAGGCTTTAGATGAAAGTGAGTAGCTACAACTTCTTGTATATAATCAGCAGTAATTACTTTTGGTTTATCTCTTGAGATTAAGTCTTTAAGGGCTTCATTTGCTAGTTCAACTGAGATTGGTCTATTAGCTAATGATGAAAAAGCAATAATGCGGTTTAATGCACCTTCAAGTTCCCGAATATTAGAAATGATTGTTTTAGCTATGAAAAGTAAAACATCTTCAGGTACTAAAAGTCCTTCTAGTTCAGCTTTTTTTCTTAAGATTGCAATCCTAGTTTCTAAATCAGGAGCTTGAATATCTGCAATAAGACCCC
>CAYRAL010000167.1:0-3963 GCA_964422235.1 uncultured Candidatus Epulonipiscium sp.
AGCCTCAAATACAATCATGTTGCCTTTTGTACTATACGTTGTTCCTGCCGGGAAAGCACTAGCGGAATCTATGATAACGACAACATCTGATCCGATTACCCTTCCTGATGGATCAACCAATGCATTTACAGTGGTTGCATCCAGCCCTAAAGCTGTTAACAAGGCAACATCGCCATTAATGACAATATCTTTTTCACCATATTCTCTATGAACCATATTTAGCTGTTTTCCATTATCAAAAGGAGTATTCCCCTCAATGGCCATATCAATACCCATGGTATCACATAAATCTCTTAATTTAGCAAATACTGTTTGCTTATCATCACCAACTTTAATTTCTACTTGTTCCCCATTAATATTGATAACACCGCCAACTTTAGCTTTATCAAAATTCTCATCTGCTAGGGTTGTTTCAAAAAGTTCCGTAACATTTGCACCTTGTAATGTCGTCTTTGTTGCAAACGCATCAACTGTAAATGTATAATCTCCAGGCTCCACACCATCACTCATTGAAACAACGCTTCCTAACCTATTATCTGATGAGAAAGCTCTTCGGTCAATTTCACCATTTAATAATTTTCTTTCATTATATTCTATGTGCTCGGAAATACGATCAATCTCCGCCTTAAGCTGTGCAACCTCATCTGTTATTGCTTTACGATCACTAGCTGTTAGGGTTCCATTAGATGCTTGGATTGCAAGCTCACGTGTACGTTGGAGCATACTATGTACCTCGTTAAGGGCACCCTCTGCTGTTTGGATGAGTGAAATACCATCCATTGAGTTACGGTTTGCTTGTTGCAAACCACGCACTTGTGTATCCATTTTTTGCGCAATGGCAAGTCCTGCTGCATCGTCTGCTGCACTGTTAATACGAAGTCCTGATGAAAGCTTTTGCATTGTTTTATCTATTTTACTATTGGTTTTGTTCATTTGGTGTAATGTTCTTAATGCCGGTATGTTATGGTTAATTCTCAATAAAATCTCCTCTTTCTATTTGTGATTTTTTATAGGTTATTCTTTCTTTTATCTTCTACTCTTTTTATCGACTACATACTTGCTAAACTTAAGCCTTTTCTCTACAAAATAACCCTTAGGCCTTAAATCCTCGGTTTTTATCATCTAATACAGATTCATTTAAGTCGCTTTTTCCATAAGTAAGTCCTGCATAGACTTGCTGGGCATTGTTCATAACCTTTGGGGCGCCAACATCATTATCTGTTATGCCATCCCAACCTTCTAACAACCTGTTAATAAGATCCTGTGACTCGTCAATTAGAGTGTCATCGTACACCATTAAACTCTTAATTAAACGTCCGTTAATATAAACATATATCCCCAAAAGGTCTTGGGCAAGCTCTTGTTTAAAATCCAAGGTGTCTATTAGTTCTTGTAATATTTGTCTTGAACGAGCTACCTCTAGGCCAAATTTCTTTTCCGACTTATCTTTAGCATGTTTCTTAATATTATCTAAACTCTCTAGTAGTAAATCATAGGTAATCCTTAATAATTGTCCTCTTGTAGCATTAGCAACTTGTGATGCTGTAATCATTTTTTCTCCTCCTTGGAATCTTGCTTGTCTATATAATGAACCATTTGTTCTATAATCTCTATAAGTGTTTTTTCTTTATCCATAAATCTGTCCTCCTATTATATAATATGTTCAAACTTAGATTCTTCAAATCTATATTTGAGTAGGGAAGCAGAGGGCTTTGGCCTATCCATAATAGATGCCTCTACTTTCCCACTAGAGAACTTAGCTTGCATAACATTGTATCCAATCTCTTCTATGGCTACCTTAAGCTCTTTAGAGCCTTTTTGTAAGCCTAAAGTAACTTCTGGTGTTTCTCCTATCATTTCAAAAGCTAGAGCCTTATCCGAAATTCTCATATTGACTTGAATCACCCCTATATTTTGGGTCTTAATTGACATATATGCCTTAAGTTCATCTTTTTCTACCCTATTTGATTGCTCTTTATCTTTCATGACATATAGATTTAAATTAGACATGCCATGGTGTAGTTCTATAGGTATTTGGTAGATACCCTCACTTTTTGATATCTGCCTTTGGGTACTGAGCATCTGCTCTAAGTCTTTGCCTATACTATAGGCTTGTGCACTTTGAGGCGCCCATAGCCATTTGGGACTTTGCCCATCTAATTCTTTTTCTAATTGCTCTAATATTTCTTCTATATTTTGTTTATGACTAGTTTTATTTATAGATGATTCTATTTCTTCACCTGTTAGCTTTTCATAATCTTTTAACATGTCTCCTAATAGGTATGGATTTTTAATCATTTTATCTGTCCAATAAATATTAGCTATGGTTGCTGGAATATGATGCTCCTTTAGGAAAGTTAAAGTGTGAGGAGATACCTTTTCTAAAGCTTCAACTTGCTTTGTGGTCCTAGTTGTTTCAAAAGATGATAATTTCCCATCTTTTAGCTCTAATTCTTCTAAGGATTTATCCATATCAATATAGGTTTTTAATTCCTCTGGGGTAATACGTGATAACCACTGCTCTATTACATTTTGTGTATGAAGCCACTTATCCATATTTTCAGCTGTAACCGGTAACTTGGTGGCTGCTCCTATTAAACTGCGTATGTTAGAAGGCAGTTCCCCTTCTCTAATTCCTAGGTCATCATCTACAGTTAGGTCCATCTTGCCTGTTTTACTACCCACTTGCTTAATATACTTACTGGCTTCAAACAGATTGCCTAGGGTAGGCTCCTTATTATTATCTAGTAAAAAACCAATTGCTGCTGTTTCATTTTTTGTAATGGTACTTAGCATACGATATACGGCAACTAATCCTTCTCGCTCCGTTGGATTCAGCTGATTGCTTTTGTCTAGTTCTAAGATACCTTCGGCTATTTTTTGCTTGGGGTCGATCTGTCTATCTTGTTGCATCCCCCTTATATGCTCTATAAGATTATCTATAGGCATGGTATCCAAGCGAATTCCCTCTTTCAATATCCCTGCTACAACTGCTGGCTTAAGTTCATATAGGACTGTTTCTATTTTAAGTAGTACTATTTTTGCAGTTTCTACAGCTTCCGCACTTATATCTATATTGTTTTGAACCAGTGCTTTAGCAGCCTTTATATTTGAATCCGTGGGTTCTATTTCATTCATCTCCAATATATGCTCTATTTGCCCTTCTACCTTAGCTATGACTTCACCAAAGTGTTTTTCTGGTTTAGTAGCCGCTTCTTCATAACTATCTTGTGCATGCTTTAATTTAATGGCCTGATCCATTCCCTCTAGGGTGAATTCTGCTTCGTTTTCAACGACCTGAACCATTGCAAGCTCTTTATTTTGTGAAATACTATAAATCCTTTCACTTGTTTGTTTCATATACCCTACATTTTCTTCTGTAACAGGTGTTCCAGTATTTTTCAAAACTTCTTCAATATGTTCTATTTCTATGATTTTAAGTTCTTCAACTAGCTTGGTTAATTCTGTGGTTTGTATATCTAACTTACTACTTAACTTTAAGGCCGCTTCCAATGTAAGACTTAAACGTATTTCCTCTAACTGTCTTTTAGTCGTAGACACTTTTTCAGGCTCTACTTCATGTTCTACTTCAATCACTATTTTATCATTATTGCCCCCAAGGACTTTCTCAATGTTTTCATGTAAGGTTTTTTGTAAGCTGTGGATTGTAATGGGTTTACCCTTTTTATAGGTATCTTCTATAATCGTTTCATCAATTTGTTCTATGTCTTCCATTATATCTTCTACCATTTGATTGACTTCATCATAACCCAGGTCTAGAACCTTATGATCTAGCTCTGGATTAATATTAACATCACCTGGGTTGCCACCTTTTTTCATTTCCTTGGCAGCTTTATTTACCAGCTCGGTGGAATCTATTTTACTAATTAAGTCTTTAAGATTTATAAAGCTTTTTACATTCTCTCTTGTGATTTCTATATTCCCTTTAACTAGGCTAGCTGC
>CAYRAL010000168.1:0-3953 GCA_964422235.1 uncultured Candidatus Epulonipiscium sp.
AAGACCAGGTCTTGAAGATTTATGTGTATCAAGAACATCTTTTAAGTGGGGTATACCAGTAGAATTTGACCCGGGACATGTGGTATATGTTTGGATTGATGCATTATCTAACTATATATCAGCACTGGGTTATTTAACAGAAGATGAAGATAAATACAAAAAATATTGGCCTGCTGATGTACATTTGGTTGGGAAAGAAATTGTAAGGTTCCATAGCATTATCTGGCCAGCACTTTTAATGGCTTTAGATGTGCCATTACCAAAACAAGTTTTTGGCCATGGATGGCTTGTTATCGATGGTGGTAAAATGAGTAAATCTGTTGGGAACGTCGTAGACCCAAAAATTTTAGTTAACAGATATGGCAGTGATGCTATTCGTTACTTCCTCCTACGAGAAATTGCATTTGGGCAAGATGGTAACTTCACTAATGAAGCCCTCATTACTCGTATGAACTCAGACCTTGCTAATGACTTTGGTAACTTGGTTTCTCGTACTGTTGCTATGGTGGAAAAATACTTTGGTGGAACACTAGCTAGTGAGCAGGAAGCTAATGATTTAGATTCTCAGGTGCAAGAGTTAGTGAAAGACGCTATTGTTAAAGTAGAAGCTCACATGGAAAAATTATTATTTAATGATGCATTAAGTGATATTTGGGTTATTGTAAGAAGACTTAATAAGTATATTGATGAGACAACTCCTTGGGTTTTAGCTAAAGACGAGGCTAATAATTCAAAGCTTGCAAATGTGCTTTACACCTTAGCAGAGGGTATTAGAATTGTAAGTGTTATGATTCAACCATTTATGCCTCAAACACCAGCTAAGGTATGGGAGCAATTAGGTATTGAAGAAGGAGAACTTACAACATGGGCTTCTATTAAAGAGTGGGGTGCTATTTCCAAAACTCTGACTGTAAAAAAGGGTGATATAATATTCCCACGTATCGATATTAAAAAAGAACTAGCTGAACTTGAAGCTAACGCTCGGGAAGTTAAAGAGGAAAAGCCAGTAAAAAGCAAAAAGGTTAAAGAAGTTAAAGAAACTAAAGAAATAACAATTGATGAGTTCTTTAAATCAGAACTTAAGATAGGTGAAGTTCTAGAGTGTGAACGTGTACCTAAAGCAGATAAGCTTCTAGTATCTAAAATTAGGATTGGTAGTGAGGTTCGCCAAATTGTATCTGGTATAGCCCAGTACTATACACCTGAAGAATTTGTCGGTAAGAAAGTTGTTGTAGTAACTAATTTAAAAGCTGTAAAACTTCGTGGCTTATTATCAGAAGGAATGGTTTTATGTGCTTCTGATGATGATGGAAATTTAGTTGCTGTTGGGCCACTTGAAGATATTAAAGATGGATCTCATGTAAAATAAATATTAAACCCCCTTGATGAATACAAGTATAGTAAGGTCTTATAAGACTATATTCATATTCGTTTGGGGGGTTATACAATGTTTAGGCAGACATTTAATATTTTAAGTATTGATGGTGGAGGATTAAGAGGGGTTTATGCTGTGGCTATACTTTGTAAAATGCAAGAAGAGTTAGGACTTGACTTTATAAAGGAATTTGATCTAATAGCTGGAACTAGTACTGGGGCTATTATTGCAGCAGGACTAGCAATAGGTGTTCCACCTGATACTATATTAGAGATGTATAAGGAACAAGCAGCTTTTATATTTAAAAAACCATTTTGGAGTGGATTAATAACGCCAAAATATGATAGTGCAAAGTTAAAACAGGTCCTAGATGAAATATTTGGAGATAGGACCTTTAGTGATGCAAAAACAAGGCTTATGGTCACAGCAACAAATGTATCAGATGGCATGCCATGGGTTTTTAAATCTTTATATCATGAAAGGTTGACACGGGATAAAAGTGTCAACCTTGCAGATGCAGTTTTGGCATCTTGTTCAGCGCCTCTTTATTTTAATCCCTACGAGCATAACCAACAATTATTGGCAGACGGTGGACTGTGGGCCAACAACCCAGCTTTAGCAGCTTTAGTAGAGACATTAGGGCACAATATAGATGTAAAAAGGTATAAAATAAGGCTTTTGTCTATTGGAACAGGAATTAATATAAAGCATTACCCTGTAGAGTGGGTCGAAAAAGAGTGGGGAGCTACTAGGTGGGGCATGGGACTTATAGATGTTATTTTTAATATGCAATCTTTCAGTATAGAGAAGTATTTAAATACCCTTATGGATAAAGACAATTATTTGCGGATTAATTTTAATTTAGATCGTAATTTAGCCATAGATGATATAAAAACAATAGATACACTTATAGAAAAAGGTGTAAAGGATTTTTATCATTATAGAGGAATGATTAAAAATCTTTTAGAAATACAGGCATAGCAAAAACTGGCTTATAAAGGAAGAAAAAAGGCGTTTAATTATATAAGGAATACTGTATAATAGTAATGAAGAATAAATTATAAAGGGTGACTAAGGATGTCGAGATTAGAAAGAAGACAAAGAAAAAAGGGAATAAATCTAGGTATATTTATGATGATGATGGTAATATTTACCGTGTTATCGGCTATTATGCTATGGTCTTTACAAGTAAAGGCAAGTGAAATTCAAAAAGCAGATAAAATTTTGCAAATAGAGCAACAACAAAATAAAGAATTACAATTAACCATAGAAAAAATGGAAGAAGAAAATAAGGAAATAAAAAAGCAAATAGAACAATTAAAAGAAGAAGTGGAGAGCTTAGAGCTAAAAAACCTTAGTCGAATACAGGAGGAAGAAGAAGCCAATTTAAAGATTGCCTATCTAACCTTTGATGATGGACCATCAGGAAATACCCTTAAAATCCTTGATATCTTAAAAGAAAGAAATATTCAAGCTACATTTTTTGTTGTAGGGAATAAGGATATGACAGATACTTATAAGCGTATTGTAGATGAGGGTCATACACTTGGCAATCATACATATGGGCATGATTACAAAGGAATTTATAAGTCTACAGAAGATTTTTTTACAGATGTAGATAAATTAAACGATTTATTAGAAGAAGTAACAGGACAACGTTCTAAGATTTTAAGGTTTCCAGGTGGGTCTAATAACACAGTTAGTAGGCATGCTGGGGGTAAAGGTATTATGAATATAATGACAGAGGCAGTTGTAGATGAGGGTTATCGTTATTTTGACTGGAATGTAGACTCTTTGGATGCATCTAAAGCTAAGCAAAGTAAAGAGGTGATTGTTCAATCTGTCCTTAACGGAGCGAATTATACCAATAAAGCAGTTATATTAATGCACGATGCACCTGCCAAAACAACCACTGTAGATGCATTACCTGAAATTATTGATGGCCTAACTAAAAAAGGATTTATCTTTAGGGGACTTGATATGTATTCACCAGAGGTTCAATTTTAACAAATAAAAAATTAAGCGCCAATCATATGATTGGCGCTTAATTTACGTGTAAATTTTATCTATTAAGTTTTAAGGTTTACGGGTATCACCTAAGAAAAATAGTGCCAGGGTACCTGGTCCTGAGTGAGAGCCTACTGTAGTGCCGACCATAGAGATAATAACATCTTTTACAGGAAGTGTTTCACGTATCCACCTTTCAAGTTGTCTGGCTTCTTCTAAACAATCTCCATGATTTATAAAAATTGTTTGGTCTTCAGCCAACTGAATATGTTTTGTTAACATATCTACGAGATTACGAATTGCCTTTTTACGCCCTCTTGCTTTATCATAAGGTGCTAATTTTCCAGAATCATCAACAAAAAGAAGTGGTTTAATATTAAGTAAGGAACCTACAAAAGCAGAAGCACTTGAAAGACGACCACCACGTTTTAAATGTTCTAGATCATCCACAGTAACAAGATGGATAACCCTTAGTTTATTCATTTCAACCCAGTTTACAATTTCTTCTTTAGATTGGCCAGCCTTGTTCATCTGGGAAGCATAGTGTACGAGTAGTCCTAAACCACCACAT
>CAYRAL010000169.1:0-3939 GCA_964422235.1 uncultured Candidatus Epulonipiscium sp.
TGGTGTGGAAAATGTGCTATCCACGATGAGAGGAATTTTGTGTGAATGTGCAATACTTGCCAATCTCTCAATATCTACAACTTCTGAGTTAGGATTACCAAGGGTCTCGATGTATAGTAATTTAGTATTGTCTTTGATTGCAAGATTTACTTCTTCATAATTAAATGGATCTACAAATGTGCTTTCAATACCAAATTCTTTTAAAGTATGGTTTAACAGGTTATATGTGCCACCATAAATATTTTTAGCTGCTACGACATGGTCTCCTTGATGTGCAATATTTAAAATTGAATAAGTAATTGCCGCTGACCCTGATGCAACAGCAAGGGCAGCCACGCCACCTTCAAGCGTTGCCATTCTTTCTTCAAATACGCCTTCAGTTGGATTAGTAAGTCTACCATAAATGTTACCGGAATCTGCCAGTGCAAATCTTGCTGCGGCATGGTCAGAATTACGGAAAACATATGATGTTGTTTGATAGATTGGAACTGCCCTTGCATCTGTAGTAGGATCTGCTTCTTCTTGTCCCACATGTAATTGTAGGGTTTCAAATTTAAAATTTCTTTCTCTTCTAGTTTTTTTGCTCATTTCTTTCTCCTCCTATTTTATATAACTGATTGATATCATTTTTTGTATAATTTTAAAGTGCTTCTGTTTATTACTTGTTATAAATAATTATAGCTGTATAAATAAAAAAGTGTTATTACTATAAAACTTGAACTCATTATAGATTTTGCCTATAATGGGATTAAAGCAAAATTATTAATCACTGGGGGTGAGTTATATGACATTACAACAACTAATTTATGCAATCAGTGTAGCAAATAATAAATCAATGAATAAAGCAGCAGAAGAATTATTTATTACTCAACCTAGCTTATCCAGTGCAATTAAAGAACTAGAAGAAGAGATTGGAATAGAGTTGTTTTTGCGCTCTAATAGGGGAGTTGTTATTACGCCTGAAGGAGAGGAATTTTTAGCTTACGCAAGACAAATGCTTGATGTATATAGCTTAATAGAAGACAAATATATAGAAAAAAAAGCCCTAAAGAAGAAATTTAGTGTATCTATGCAGCATTATACATTTGCTGTTGAAGCATTTATTAATCTAGCGAGAGATTATGGCATGGAAGATTATGAATTTGCTGTTCATGAGACAAAAACATTTGAAGTGATTGAAAATGTTAAAAAGCAAAAAAGCGAAATAGGGGTACTATATTTAAACGATTTTAACCAAAAGGCCCTTAAAAAGGTTTTTCGTGAAAATCAAGTTGAATTTATAGAATTATTTGATTGTAGTATCTATGTGTACCTTTCAAAGGGGAACCCTCTTGCAACTAAAGAAATAATTAATTTTGACGATTTAAAAGAGTATCCTTGTCTATCTTTTGATCAAGGCAATTATAATTCCTTTTATTTTGCAGAAGAAGTTTTTAGTATCTATGATTACAAGAAAATTATTAAGGCAAATGACAGGGCCACCCTTCTTAATTTAATGGTAGGCTTAAATGCTTATACATTATGTTCAGGCATTATATGTGAGCAGCTTAATGGTGACGGATATGCTGCAATCCCGCTCAATACAGTAGACACAATGACAATTGGATATATAAAGAAAAGAAACATGCCACTGAGTAGACTAGGCAAACAATATGTTGAAGAACTTAAGAAATATAAAAATAGGGTCTTATAAAAGTGTTTAGCATAAGAGCTAGAAGAGTTCAGAAAGAGAGGGTTTTACTTGAAAAAACTAACGATTAGAGATATTTCAAAGCTTGCAGGTGTATCTCATAGTACTGTATCACGCGTGTTAAATGATTATCCTGGTGTAAAAGAGCAGACGAGAGATAAAATAAAGGAAATTATAAAAAACAATAATTATGTCCCCAATAATAGCGCTAGGAATTTGAAACTAAATGACACTAAATCTATTGGTGTATTCTCAATGGATATTAATAATCCTCTATTCACCAAGATGATACAGGTTATTGAAATTGCATTAGACAAATCCGGTTATTCCATGATATTACAACAAGGGAGTCCTGATAGTAGCGGAATTACCCAGGCTAATAGTTTGATTAATGAAAAAAACTTAAACGGCTTGATTTTTCTTGGGGGCTTACCACAATATAACTTAGATGATATAAAAAATATTAATATTCCCTATGTTTTTACAACCATATCCCCCTTTACAGAAGACGGTCAGGATTTATATTCAAGTGTGTCCATAGATGATAGAAAAGCAGCATTTGAGGCGGTTGATTATTTGTGTGGCTTAGGTCATAGAAGAATCGCTATAATAAATACAGTGGGAGTGGATAAAGTTGTTGGCATCGGAGAGATGCGCTATGAGGGATATTGTGAAGCTTTGAAGAAAAACAATATACCTTTGGATGAAGAGTTGGTGTGGAGAATGACAGATGGTTTTTCCATGAACTCTGCCCATAAGATAATAAAGAAGAGTCTCGAAAGAAAAATTAACTATTCAGCTATATTTGCCGTTGGTGATACCATAGCCTTTGGTGTTTGCCGTGCCCTTCGAGATTTTGGATTACAGGTACCACAGGATATTTCAGTAATGGGATTCGATGGAATCGAGCTATCGAGATTTTATATCCCTTCACTATGTACAATGCAGCAACCCATTGAAGAAATGGCAAAAAGCAGTGTAGATATCTTAATTAATATACTAGAGAACAATGGACAAACCGTGCATAAAAAGTTCGATGCCAAATTAGTATTAGGAGAATCTTGTCTTTCTTTTAAAGACTAAGTAATGAGTTATAAGTATTTGGGACAAACTAAATCCCATTTCTTATAACTCATTTTCCATTTGCAACTTAACTTTAGGTAAAATTATTTAAATTATGCTTGAGTAATAAAAATGTATGTGGTATTATTATATTGTGACCGGTACCGACAACGGTAACCACATACATATTGTATAAAAAAGGGGGATTTTATAATGAATCATGGAATTAAGAAAAAAGAGGAAAAATAATTTGTTCTATTATTATGTTGAGTCTTATTTGTACCCTATTTGTTGGGTGTAAAAAAACAAATAACACCGTAGCCAATAAAGTTGAGCCAAATGACTCTAACCAGACACAAGAACAAGAGACACCAGTGAAAAACGATGTTGTATTACGTATCTTTAACTCAAAGGGAGAGAATGCACTAGAATTTGAACAAATGTGTAATGATTATTCAGATGAAACAGGAATTACAGTAGAGGCATTCTCTGTAGGATCCGGTACGAGTGCAATTGAATTATTAAGGGCACAAATGAGCTCTAAGACACCGCCGGCAATTTTCTCAGTGAAAGGACTTACTGAACTCCCAGAATGGAAAGAAAGTGGTTCGATTTTAGATTTTTCAGAAGTTACCAACCCTGACTTTGCAGAAATAGCAAGTTATATTCCAGAAAGTATGCGTCTATCTACTGATGGCAATGAAAACTTAGGAATACCATTTAATGTAGAAGGTTTTGGTTATATGGTAGATTTGCAAATGCTAGAGGATTTATTTGGAGCTGGTAATGGAGAAAAAGTACTATCAGATTTAAAAACATCTAGTTATGACGAATTTGTAGCTTTTTGCGATGTCGTTAACAAATACGTTGCTTCACCTTCTGCTGAAAGTGTTACACTAAGTGGCAATTCACATACACTACAAGCAGAGAAAACAGGAAGAGCAAATAACCTAACGGGTGTCTTTGCATTTGCTGGTTCCGAAAAATGGACATATGGAGACCATTCTCTAAATGTAACATTAAACATGGTATTTAACAGTGCTGGAGAAGCACAAAGAATGACAGAGAATGCATATGAGCAATTAAGGGCTCCGCTGACATCTTATATGAAAACTTTAGAAATGGTTACGTCACATGTTGGCGGATTAGAAGGGCCTGAAGGCAGAGGGCCAGAGTTGATTAATAGT
>CAYRAL010000170.1:0-3643 GCA_964422235.1 uncultured Candidatus Epulonipiscium sp.
TTAAAAATGACATTCGCCAATCATCATCTTTAAAATAAACAGTCTCACGCATATGCGGTGGTAATTGGTCAATAAAACAAAATTGACACTTATTATGACAGCTAATAAGCTCATCCATTAGGTCTGTTTCAAATACAAGGCCTAGGTCTTCATTAGAGTCTTTTTCAATATCTAATAACCACTCTTCATTGTTGGCTTTTTGAATCAATACTTCAAGTTCTTCATCTGCTATTAAATAGCGATAGTCAAATACATCTTGTATATTTTGGTCATTAATAGCAAGCAAAATATCATTAGCTTCTATGCCCATCTCATCTGCAATACTGCCATCTTCAACCTCTTTAATTATATGGGGCTTGTATTTTATATCTGTTGTCAAGTCTCTTCATCTCCTGAATTAATCTACTAGGCTAAATGCATTTTGAATAAGTTCAACGCTTTCTCCTATTATTTCTACCACATCAAACCTACAATTTTGATCATAGGCATTTTTTATAAGCAAATAATAAGATGCCACTCTTGAAATATTTCTTTGTTTATAATAATTAACAGACTCTCTTGGATAGCCAAAAGAGTTATCTTTTCTATATTTTACTTCAATAAAAACAATATATTCCCCATCTAAAGCAACTATATCTATTTCCCCAGATCGACATCTAAAATTTCTCTCAAGAATTGTATAGTTTGCCCTTTTTAAATACTGACAAGCTATATCTTCCCCATTACGACCCATTGCTCTTTTATTGATTGTCACCTTTATTCACCTGTTCCTGAAGATAATCAACATCTGTAATGAAAACTAACACCTGAGCTACAATTTCATAAAGCTCTGGCGGAATATTATCACCAATTTCTAGTTGTGTTAGCATCTTTGCCAATTTTGCATCTTCATAAACAGGAAGATCATGTTTTTCTGCAGTTTCTAAGATATTTTGTGCCACTAGGCCTGAGCCTTTAGCAAGAACCTTGGGGGCTGCATCTTCAAAAGTATAAGATAAGGCAATTGCTTGTTTAGGATCTTTTTTTCCCATACAGACCTCCTATGCTTTCGTGTCAAAACGGTAACGTTCAACACCCGTCTCACTTGGTCTTTCTTCTTTAACTAAGAAAACCTGTGTATTTGGTATATAGGTAACGGATGTTAAATCATAGTCCTTGTCTTTAAGCTTACTCTTTAATAACTGAATCCTATCTTTAATTATATTTTCAATTGGTTCACTATCTGTTTTAAACTGAACACTAATTTGTTTGTTATATTTTCGTATATAGGCCTCTACTGTGCCCAGGGATACTGTTTCTAAGGACAATAACATACTAGCCTCATTATAACTCTTTTTCCCTTTTTTCTTTTTATTAAAGATATAGAGTTCACCATGTTTATATTGATTTTGAATGACTAGAGGAATATGTATCATGGTGTCATATTTATTGGCAATGGTTAAAAACTCTATATTTGATTTTATATCGGAATACAAAAGTGTTTTTTGTTCTTGGGGTAGTTTTTCTTCTAATTTTTCTAACTGATCTGCTACTTTATATATTTCCTTATAAAGTTCATTGATTTTCTGAAATTTTGTTTCTGACCTATCCTTTAGCTGACTCGGATCTATAAAGAAGCTTTCTTTAAAAAGTTCCCTTATTTCTTTTTTAAGGACACTAAGTTCTTTACTTAAAAGAGGCTCTTTACTAAATTCTAAATCCTTAGGCACAATTACCTTATTCGGCTCTGCACTTTCTTTGTCTTGGCTTTGACCGCTTATTTGGGCTTTTCCATCTAGGAAGTTTGCTTCTTTTGGCTGATTGTGTCCCAGTTGATCTATTTGTCCTTTGGCTAGACTAAGAAGCTTATGAGCCTCTTCCAAAAACACCGGGTCATCACTGGATACTATATTGTTAGCCATTGCTTCTAATTGTCCTTGAAGCTTAATCTCTCCATTTTCATAGGCCTGCATTTGTTTAAGCGTAGTAGGCGTCATAGGGATTTCATTTTCCAGCATAGAAAGCAAGGAATCAATGGGAAGTTGGGATGCTTTTAGGCCAAATTCCATTTGCTTTATATTCTCCTTGCTTAGGGGTAGCATTTTTTGCATTAAAAACTTTACTGCCTCTTGAGATTCTGGGCTAACTGGAATATCTAGTTGCTTAAGGATATTTTTAATATCCACCATGCCCTCTTGCAGCCTCTGATCCCCTTCTACCACTATCTCCATTTGAACTTGCCTACCTATGATGTCTTTAACCTGAAAGGTTACTTGCTGGCCTATATTCAAATCTAAAGGGTGGTCTAGTTGGGCCTCAAATATTGTACCATCTGCAAGGACCCCTTTAATTTGTTTTTGCAAATTACTGATAATCTCCACACTTAATAAGTCTCCTATCTTTACATTTTGGAGAAGTAATTTATTAATCCCCTCAGAAATTGCCTGAGTTCTAGGATTATTGGTGGATTTCATCTGACTTGTGTTTGCGTGAGGATTAAAGAAAATGTTCATAAAGGCCTCCTATTCAAAGGTCATATTATCTTAAAATATTCTTAAGAAAGCTCATTCTATGAATAATTGATGGTCCAAATTGTTGTAATGCTAGTTGATGTGCCGTGCTACCATATCCTTTATTGTAAATAAAATCATACCAAGGGTAGTCATCGTGATAATCTAGCATTATTCGGTCCCTGGTCACTTTAGCAATGATACTTGCAGCAGCAATGCTAATGCTTTTGGAGTCTCCTTGAATAACAGCATGTTGGACCATAGCTGGATTGACATCTGGTATGATTTGATTGCCATCTACCAGCAAAACATCTGCCCCCCGTTCCATACTAAATACGGCTTTTTTCATGGCTCTAAAGGTAGCTTGTAATATATTAATCTCATCTATTATATCGGCATTTACAATCCCTACACCAACACTGATGGCTTTATCCATAATTTCATCATATAATACATCTCTTTGACTTGGGGTCAGTTTTTTAGAGTCGTTAATGCCCTCAATGATCATATCTCCTGGCAAGATAACAGATGCAGCGACAACAGGGCCTGCTAAAGGGCCACGCCCTGCTTCATCTATACCTGCCACCAGATATTTTCCATTGTCTTCAAATATTCCATCAAATTCCTTCATTATTTCAACCCGTTCAAGCTCTTTACAATACTTCTGGTACTTACCTTCGTATTGCCTACAAATCTGCTGAACACCCTGCCTAGAATCTGCTCTAAACCTCTCAATAGCATCTGGAATAGATTCCATTGCTTGAAAATTAAAATATTCTTTTATTTCTTTGATTGTCATCAGTTTTTCCCCTTTTACTTTGGACTCTCAATTGATATTTTCCCCAAGCTTCCAGCCCTATACTCATCTAGTAATATTTGAGCTGTACGAAGCTCATCAATTTCCCCACCAGATATAATAAAGCCTCTTTTTCTAGCGATTTTCTCAAAGATCATATCTGATGTATCTTCTTCCTCTATTTGAATCTTATACCTATTTACAATAGCACTAGGCGCAATGCTTTGCAAACGCTGGATAAGGTTATATGATAAGGTTACAATATCTAGTATATCGTCTTTGATAGAGCCAATAAAGGCTAAGTCTAGTGCAACTTCCTTATCTTCAAATTTTGGCCACAAGATACCTGGTGTATCTA
>CAYRAL010000170.1:3653-3896 GCA_964422235.1 uncultured Candidatus Epulonipiscium sp.
TTTTCTGATTTTAACCCATTGCTTTCCTCGTGTTACACCTGGGCGATCGCCGGTTTTTGCAGTTGATTTACCCACTAATTTATTAATAAATGTAGATTTTCCAACATTAGGAATTCCCACAATCATAGCCCTAATGGGTCTATTGATTCTGCCCCGTTTGAGGTCTGCTTCTATTCGATCCTTCATTAAATCATTAGCAACTTGTATAACCTTGGTTACCCCTACACCATTTATAGAGTTTAC
>CAYRAL010000171.1:0-3880 GCA_964422235.1 uncultured Candidatus Epulonipiscium sp.
CCAGCAGGACTTCCAATTCCTGCCTGTACCCGTACTTCTGGAAGAACTCCACCAGCGCCACCTCAAGCAGTTCCCTCTGACAAGTGTATATATACCAAACATAACTTCAATTATTTCTGGTAGAAAAAGGTGGTGACGTATAGATGCTATCGCTTCTTTACGTCACCACTTTAAGGACCTTGCTAGAGTTGTCAGAATAGTTCAGGGCCAGGACCCTCTTGGCTCGAATGGGCGTTAGCCCCAAAGAGCCTTGCTATGCTCCAGCAGGACTTCCAATCCCTTCCTGCACCCATACTTCTGGAAGAACTCCACCAGCGCCACCTCAAGCAGTTCCATCTGACAAGTGTATATACCAAACATAACTCCTAGTTATTTGCGGCAAAAAAGTGGTGACATATAAATGCTATCGCATCTTTACGTCACCACTTTAACCAGCCTTAATCAAATTGTCAGAATAGTTTCAGAGTTTTCTGGGGACTGACCCCACAGCCATCAAGCTAAGGATTTCCATTGTTTTTCAAGCATCTAAAATATAGTATAATAGATAGTATATCCCTCAATGTAAGCAAACATTTAAGAGAGGAGCACTACTATGAGTAAAAAAATACGATATTTGGTTGAATTATTGCATGGAACCTTCTCGACTTCACTCGCCGAATCACTCGCACTAAAAACCCGGTTCAAAATTCGCAAAGGGAAACTCACGCCTGAGATGTTTGTAAGACTGTGCGTGCTGCATGGAAAAGACTTATGTGAATCAAGTTTAAATAGGCTACATAGTAGGCTATTTATAACTGAAGGAATCGACATATCCCCTCAAGCATTAGATCAACGTTTTAATGTAAATGCCGTTGCTTTTCTTCGGGAACTATTTGAAGCGCTTATTCACCAACATAATGAATCTATCAAGATGAATCCGCTGCTGCAAAATATGTTGTTTACTAAAATCAAGATAGTCGACGGCACAGATATTCAACTGCCAAATAACTTAGCCACTACCTATCCTGGAAGCGGTGGTGATGCTTCTAAATCTGCTCTTAAAATCCAATTAGAATATGAACTCTTGCAAGGCATCTTTTCCGTTTGCCAACTCAATAGTGGAACGACATCAGATAGCGCATATCTGCCTTATAATGAAGCGATGATAGAAAAAGGGGAATTACACCTAAAAGATTTAGGGTATTACAAAGTAAATCACTTTAAAAAGATTGAATTAGAAGGGGCTTTTTATATCTCTAAAATCAAGCGAACGACTACTGCATATGTAAAGAATCCTAATCCAGAGTTCAAAAAAGATGGCACAATAGATAAAAGAAAAGAATATATAAAAATAGATATCCAACAACTAACACACCCCCTCTTAGAAGGTCAAGGTGTGGAGTTTTTGGATATCTACATTGGCCTAGCAAAGCTCAAGGCTAGATTAATTATAACAAAATTATCGGAAGAAAGCAAAAGAAGTCGTGAAACGAAAGATAAAAAGAATATACGCAAGAGAAACAAAGTTAAACAAGACTATGATACGGTTTGGGCAAGTATTAACACCTACATTACAAACATTCCACCTGAAATGGCCGATGCCAATCAAATCCATCTATTATATACACTTAGGTGGCAAATCGAAAATATGTTTAAGATTTGGAAATCTACTTTCAAAATAGCTGCCGTCAAAAAGGTCAAACTGGAACGATTTCAATGTTTCTTATACGGTAGATTAATAGAACTCGTTTTAGCAGCATCCGTTGTCTCTACCAGTAAAGCAATCGCTATGCTTAAAGGACTAAAGCCATTAAGTGAGAAGAAAATATTTGATGTTACAAAAGAATTCTTGGAACATCTTACTGGTGCTAACTGCAAAAATAAAAAAATGCTACTAAAGTTCCTAACTAGATTAATTCAAATTATTTTAAAAAGAGGTGGTAAGAACGAGAAAAAGGGGAGTATCTCCTACGCGGACATATTTAAATTCCTGGGTTATAATCCTGGGATTGGTGGTGATATAATAATATAATTCGCTAAGTAAATATATATTTTAAAGCTAGAAATAATAGACGTTGTTAAAGTCGGCCTAAAATATATCTTGAGATATTAAATAATATTTTTAACTAAAACTATAAAAAAACAATCTAGCAAGTGTTATAAATCCTTTGCTAGACCGTTAGCTTGATGGCTATGGGGACAGTCCCCATACCCATCAAGCTAAGGACTTACATGGTTTTTTAAAGTAATAAAATACAGTATAATAGATAGTATACCCCTCAATGTAACCAGACATTTAAGAGAGGAGTACTATTATGAGTACAAAAATACGATATTTAGTTGATTTATTACATGGAACCTTCTCAAATTCACTCACAGAATCACTTGCACTAAAAACGCGGTTTAAAATTCGCAAAGGGAAACTCACGCCTGAGATGTTTGCAAGACTGTGCGTGCTATACGGAAAAGACTTATGTGAATCGAGTTTAAATAGGCTACACAGCAGACTACTTATAACTGAAGGGATCGACATATCCCCCCAAGCATTAGATCAACGCTTTAACGTAAACGCTGTTGCTTTTCTCCGCGAATTATTTGAAACCCTTATTGATCAGCATAATGAATCTGCAAAGATAAATCCTCTGCTACAAAACATGCTGTTTACTAAAATTAAGATAGTCGATGGGACAGATATTCAGCTTCCAAAGAACCTAGCAGGCACCTATCCTGGAAGTGGTGGGGATGCTTCTAAATCGGCTCTTAAAATCCAATTAGAGTATGAACTTTTACAAGGTATATTTTCAGTGTGCCAACCCAATAGCGGGACGACTTCGGATAGCGCATACCTACCACATAATGAAGCAATGATAGAAAAAGGAGAATTACACCTAAAAGATTTAGGGTATTACAAAGTAACTCACTTTAAGAAAATTGAATCTGAAGGGGCCTTTTATATCTCTAAAATCAAGCGAACGACTACTGCATATGTAAAGAATCCTAATCCAGAGTTCAAAAAAGATGGCACAATAGATAAAAGAAAAGAATATATAAAAATAGATATCCAACAACTAACACACCCCCTCTTAGAAGGTCAAGGTGTGGAGTTTTTGGATATCTACATTGGCCTAGCAAAGCTCAAGGCTAGATTAATTATAACAAAATTATCGGAAGAAAGCAAAAGAAGTCGTGAAACGAAAGATAAAAAGAATATACGCAAGAGAAACAAAGTTAAACAAGACTATGATACGGTTTGGGCAAGTATTAACACCTACATTACAAACATTCCACCTGAAATGGCCGATGCCAATCAAATCCATCTATTATATACACTTAGGTGGCAAATCGAAAATATGTTTAAGATTTGGAAATCTACTTTCAAAATAGCTGCCGTCAAAAAGGTCAAACTGGAACGATTTCAATGTTTCTTATACGGTAGATTAATAGAACTCGTTTTAGCAGCATCCGTTGTCTCTACCAGTAAAGCAATCGCTATGCTTAAAGGACTAAAGCCATTAAGTGAGAAGAAAATATTTGATGTTACAAAAGAATTCTTGGAACATCTTACTGGTGCTAACTGCAAAAATAAAAAAATGCTACTAAAGTTCCTAACTAGATTAATTCAAATTATTTTAAAAAGAGGTGGTAAGAACGAGAAAAAGGGGAGTATCTCCTACGCGGACATATTTAAATTCCTGGGTTATAATCCTGGGATTGGTGGTGATATAATAATATAATTCGCTAAGTAAATATATATTTTAAAGCTAGAAATAATAGACGTTGTTAAAGTCGGCCTAAAATATATCTTGAGATATTAAATAATATTTTTAACTAAAACTATAAAAAAACAATCTAGCAAGTGTTATAAATCCTTTGCTAGACCGTTAGCTTGATGGGTATGGGG
>CAYRAL010000172.1:0-3876 GCA_964422235.1 uncultured Candidatus Epulonipiscium sp.
TTAGTAGTTTTATTAAGGAGCCGGATATATTACTTGAAACGGTTAAAGCATTTAGGATGACAATCGTAATTTTTCCGGTTATAAGTATTTATTATGTTTCGGTTTATTATAATCAAGCAATTAATAAGGCTAAAGTTAGTTTCTTTTTATCAATCTATAGACAGTTATTATTGTTTATACCGATCGTTATGGTCTTAGTAAGCACAATGGGGATGACGGGAGCTTGGATAACATATCCCATTACTGATATTATATCTGCCATTACTGGACTTATATTTATTAAAAAGGGACTATCACATTATCGGGAGCACTCAGATGTAATAAACGCTCAATAACCAAAGCTAAAGTAAAGTCCTAATCTAAGTAATAACGGTAGTCTTTTATGTTAAAAAGACTAACGTTATTTTTATTTTATAAACGCTCGTAATTTGTATTCAAAATTAACATTATCTTGGTTAGTTCTTTTTTTAAACTTCGAATAATACTTTTTACGCTTACGTAGTTGCTGATTCGTGTGACGTGAGTGTAGAAGGCCATCAATATTATCATTGGATATGACAAGACCATTTTGTGTGATACAAATGGCCTTCTTAGAGATGGCAATTGCTGCAACACCATAGTCTTGACTAATGACAATATCGCCTTCTTCAATATGATTAATAATATAATAATCGGCGCTATCTGCTGCAATATCGACAGTGATGACAGTCGCATAAGCATTGGTGATATCATGGGCATAATTTTTGACGATAACAACTGGAATATTGTATTCCTCAGCAATATTAACCGTTAGGTTTACAACGGGGCACCCATCAGCATCTATATATATTGTCATGAAGTCACCTCAACTTTTTCCTTGACAGTATCCCTGTCTACTAAATGCACTGAAACAACTCTGTTATGAGTGTGCTCATTACTGGCATTTGGATTTTCTATTAGCTCAAGTATGCCATCCCAAAGGGCATTAGCTAGTTTTTCTATTGGCTGAGCGATAGTCGTAATTCGTGGTGTTCTTAAGGTTCGAATGAAGGAATCGTTATCATAGCCTATTATTTTCAAGTCTCTAGGAACATTGATATTATTTTCTTGGCAGTATACATAAAGAGCATAAGCTAAAAGGTCATTGGTACAAAAAACGCCGTCGATGGTATTTAGAACTGGCTTGACATATTCAACGATGAATTCATGGTAGTACTCATAGGTTAAGTTTGTATGCTCTAATTCCATCATCTGGAAAGGTATATTGTTTTCTATGCAGGTAAGCTTGAAGGCTTCAGATCTTCGATTGACAAGGCTATTTAAGTTTAAGGCCCCCGAAATATGCAGTAAGCTTTTGCATCCATTTTCGATTAAATGGTTTGTAGCTAATTGTCCACCGTGGAAGTTGTCGCATGAGACATAAGGGATACTTTCATCAATATAGCGATCAAAAATAATGACCGGAGCATTTAAATTTTTATAAAAGCTTAGGTCTAAGGTGTGAGTTCCCATAATAATGCCATCGACTCGATTTTGCTTCAGCATGGAAACGTATTTTAGTTCTCTTTCTATATCGTTTAAGGAATTACATAGTAGAAGTCTATAATCACATTTTTGGGCATTTAACTCCACGTATTTTATAAGCTCAGCAAAAAAGGGATTAGAGCAGTCAGGGACAAGCATACCAATGAGAAAAGATTGCTTTTTGGATAGTGCTCGTGCTATTTGGTGGGGATAATAATTAAGTTCTTGCATAGTATTATTAACAATGGTCCTTGTTTTGTCACTTACATTAGGGTGATTATTAAGAACCCTGGAGACTGTTGTAATAGATACGCCAGCTTTTTTTGCAACATCTTTTATATTCGAAGACATAAAACCCTCCTTTACAAAAAATAAGTTAAATATATTGTAGCATAAATGTGGAGATGAAACCTAAATATTTGGATAAATAGTGAAAACGGTAAAAAATCAAAAGAGGAAATTCTAAAAAATATTAATGTAGAATGGTATCTAATACTTATAATAGCAATAAACAGCATACTAACAAAGATGAAAAAAATAGTGAAAATTTATAGATTATAGTATAGTATTTCTAAAAACTCACATAAAAATACTATGAAAACGGTTGACAAGATGTGAATAATGTCTTAATATTAAAATTAAGAAAGTTAAAATAAAATATCACATAAAACAAGGGGGATTTAATTATGAAAAAGTTAGTTAAGATTGCAGCATTAGGTATGGCAACGATGCTACTGGCGGCAAGTGTTGTAGGCTGCGGTGCAAAGTCTAAAGATTATGATTTTTACATATTTAACACAAAAGGAGAATCAGCAGATGCTTTAGAGGCAGCGGCAGCAGCTTATAAGGAAGCAACAGGGCTTACGGTTAAAACATTCTCATTAGGTGCTGGAACAGATAGTTCAGAGGCACTAAGGGCAGAAATGAACTCTAAGGAAAAACCAGCTATTTTCTCTATTATGAATATCCAAGAGTTAGTAGAGTGGGAAGAAGGTGGCTTTGCACTAGACCTTAATAAAGCTACTAATGCAGACTTCAAAGCTATGCATGACAGTGTTGCTGCAGGGCTTAGACTGACATCTGATGGGGATAACAGCTTTGGTATTCCTTATAATGTAGAAGGTTATGGTTATATTACAGATACTGAGATGATAGGATCTTTATTTGGAGATGCAAATTTAGATGCAGTAATTTCAGACTTAGAAGCAGCTAACTATGACGAATTTGAAGCCATGGTATTAGCAATTGATAATTTTATTAAGGATGGCACTTCAAGTCCTGTTACTTTAAATGGAACAGCTTATCAACTAGCATCAGAAAAAACGGGTAAGGCAGCAAGCTTAACGGGGGTATTCTCAGTGGCAGGTGCTGAAAAATGGACTTATGGAGATCACTTGCTTAATATTGTTATCGATACAGCTTTTGCAAATCCAGCAGCAGCAGGTGCAGCAACCGATGAGCAAGTTGAAGGAATGAAAGGTGCACTTATATCATATGCGCAAACTCTTGATTTAAAATCCAAGCATACTGCAGGAACAGATGGTCCTTTAAATCGTGGTGCAGAGTTCATTAACTCAACAACTAACGGATATGATGCATCAGTACAAAAGTTTGCAGATAGTCAAGCAGTATTTCTTAAACAAGGTAACTGGGCTTATACGAACATAGAAAAAGCCAATGCTGATATTGTTGATACATTAACATTTATACCTGTTAAGTTTCCTTTTAACGATTCAGATATCCAAGTTAATGGTTTGACAGCAGATCATATTAATAGCTCTATTCCAGTATTTGTACCTAACTATTATGCAGTCAATGCTAAAGTAAGTAAGGAAGAGCAAGAAATGGCTCAAGCATTCTTAGTATGGTTAAATCAAGATCCAGTAGGGCAAAAGTTTATAACAGAAGATATGGCCTTTATTCCTTATAACGCAGATCCAGCAACAACAACACTGGGCAATAGCTTAGGAGATTCTATCATTGAATATATGAATGATGATAAAACACTTACAAATGCATATGCTGGGGCACCAAAAGGTTTGACTGGTGATACAGTTGGACTTAAAATTATGGAAGAATACCTAACAAAATCAGATTGGACCATGGCAGATTATGAAGCCATAGCAGATTACGCGATAGAACAATGGAAGGCAATGAGGTAAGTAAGAAACGAAGTTGTAGGAGGCTTGGAGCATGGAAAAATACTATAAGAAGTGGTTTGCACCATTGGTGCTGCCATCGGTAATTTTATTCCTATTTGTGATTTTAATTCCATTTGCAATGGGGGTTGTTTATTCATTTGCAGGATGGAGGGGAACATATTTTGCTGGTGGAGGTAATGTGTTTCAGGCATGGGTTGGCTTTGA
Source organism: uncultured Candidatus Epulonipiscium sp. (assembly GCA_964422235.1). GTDB lineage: Bacteria > Bacillota > Clostridia > Lachnospirales > Cellulosilyticaceae > JAAYSX01. The sequence goes on from CAYRAL010000172.1 coordinate 3,870, forward strand.
TAACTAT
>CAYRAL010000173.1:0-3856 GCA_964422235.1 uncultured Candidatus Epulonipiscium sp.
AAGTTCATATAACTTTTTACCATTTACCTTAAGAGCAGAGTACATAGGAGGTGTTTGCATATATGATCCTACAAATGAATCTACCACCTTTTGAATTTGTCCTTTTGTAACATCTACTGGTTTTTCTTCTAATATCTCACCTGTTGCATCTTCTGTCGTGGTTGTAACACCTAAGGTAACAGTCGCTATATATCTTTTATCTTTATTGGTTAAAAGATCAGATGCCTTAGTGGCCACTCCAATACATATAGGAAGGACTCCTTCTGCTTGTGGGTCTAAGGTACCTGTATGACCTATTCTTTTCATCTTGAGAATACCACGTGCTTTGGCTACTACATCGTGAGACGTATACCCGAGTTCTTTATAAATATTGATAATACCATTCACTTTTATTGCTCCTTACTTAAAAAATTCCATTAGTAAAGGGATAATTTGTTCTTTAGCTTGTTCAAGGGTTGAGTTTATTGTAGCTCCTGCTGCTTTTTTATGGCCCCCACCACCAAACTTCTTGGCCACTTCACAAATATCATATGGATCTTCTGATCTCATGCTTACTTTAATGACACCTTCTGCTTTTTCGTGTAAGAAAAGAGCTACTTTGCTATCTCTAATATTTTTAAGTACATTTACAATACCGCCAGTACCATCTACCTCATCACTATATTGTTTTATTTCTTCTAGGGATAAAGATGATACCATCAGTGCATTATCATAATAGCTTTCCATCTTTCTTATAGCAGCTCCTTGTAGCTGCATAGATAATAAGGATTGCTCGTAAAACATCTTTTGTATAATCCTCGAAAATTCAAAGGGTTCTTGTAATAACTCTGAAGCAACCGCTAAAGTCTTAGAAGTTGTATTGCTATGTTTAAAGGCTGCTGTATCATACACAATCCCGGTATAAATAGCCTCTGCAATCTTAGCATTTAAGCTAACTTCTGATGATTTATAAATATTAAATACGATTTCACTTGCCGATGAAGCCTTAGAATCAACATGATTATATTGACTATAGCCCTTATTACTAATATGGTGATCCACATTCCATGTAATCCTTGCCTTGTCATGGGCAGTTCTAAAATCCCCTAGTCTTTCTATATCTGCACAGTCTAAAGCAATAAACAAATCACAATCTCTTTCAGGAACTTCTAGTAAAACGTTAACATGATCTAATAAATAGGCATATTTCTCATCAATTTTCTCAAGTAAAATAGAATATTCTTTGCCCATTTGCTCTAAAATAAGCCCCATTGCAGTGCAAGCCCCAATGGCATCTCCATCTGGGCTTACATGTCCTGCGATTAAAATATATGAGGCATCTTGAATGTGCTTAATTAAATTTTTAAATAAATCCATTCTTATTGCTCACTCTCTTTAATAACTTCATCTATTTTTTCAAACATTTTTGCACTATATTCAATGGAGTTATCTAGTTCAAATAACAGTTCAGGTGTATTTCTCAGGTTTATTTTACGTGCAATTTCTCTCCTAATATAACCACCAGCTGCTTTTAAACCTTTCATAACATCTTCTCTTTTTTCATCATCTGCAAGTATACTAACATATACTTTAGCAGTTTTAAGATCATTGGTTGCATCTACTTCAACAATTGAAATGAGAACATCTTGAACCCTTGGGTCTTTTATTCCCATTTTAATTGTTTCTGAAATTTCTCTTTTAATTTCTTCGTTAATACGAATCATTCTTTGGCTTGCCATTTTTTCACCTTACCTATCTTGGAATCTCTTCCATTATAAATGCTTCCACAACGTCGCCTTCTTTAACATCATTAAATCTTTCGAACATTAGTCCACATTCATATCCCGTATTTACTTCTTTTGCATCATCTTTAAAACGTTTTAGGGATGTTAGATTTCCTTCATAAATCACAATACCGTTTCTAACAATTCTAACTTGTGAGTTACGCGTTATTTTACCATCTGTTACGTGTGATCCTGCAATTGTACCCACACTTGATATCTTAAAGGTTTGACGCACTTCTGCATGGCCGATTACTTTCTCTTTAAATTCTGGATCTAGCATACCTTTCATGGCAGCTTCAATGTCTTCTATTGCGTTATAGATAACTCTATATAGACGAATATCAACTTCCTCGTGGTCTGCAACTGATCTTGCACCTGAATCTGGTCTTACATTAAAGCCTATAATAATTGCATTAGATGCTGATGCTAAAATAACATCAGATTCTGTAACTGCACCTACACCACCATGAATTATTCTAATACGAACTTCTTCATTAGATAATCTTTCTAAGCTTTGGCGTACTGCTTCTACTGACCCCTGAACGTCTGCTTTTACGATAATGTTAAGATCTTTTACTTTGCCTTCTTGTATTTGGGTAAAGAGATCATCTAATGATACCTTGCTAGGTGTTTGAACCATAAGCTGGCTTCTTCCTTGAGCTTTTACTTTCTCAGCTACTTGTCTTGCATGTTTATCATTAGTCGCAACGTAGAACATATCTCCAGCAATTGGTACCTCTGAGAGACCTAGAATTTCGACTGGCATTGATGGTGTTGCTTTTTTAACTGATTTCCCCTTATCATCTATCATGGCACGAATTCGTCCATATGCTAGTCCTGCTACAATAGGGTCTCCTACTTTTAAGGTTCCTTCTTGTACAAGCACAGTAGCTACTGGGCCACGTCCTTTATCTAGCTCAGACTCAATGATTGTTCCACGAGCCTTTTTATTTGGATTTGCTTTGTACTCATTCATTTCTGCAACCAGTAAAATCATCTCAAGTAAGCTATCAAGGCCGTCCCCTTGTAATGCAGACACTGGTACGCAGATTGTATCTCCGCCCCACTCTTCTACAACAAGCCCGTGGTCTGCAAGTTCTTGCTTGACACGGTCTGGATTTGCACTTGGTTTGTCCATTTTATTAATAGCTACAATGAGATGAATACCAGCTGCCCTAGCATGGTTAATTGCTTCTACTGTTTGTGGCATAACCCCGTCATCTGAAGCAACGACTAGGATTGCAATATCCGTAACCTGTGCGCCTCTCATTCTCATTGCTGTAAAAGCTTCGTGTCCTGGTGTGTCTAAGAAGGTTACTTGTTGGTCTCCAACTGCAATTGTAGATGCACCAATGTGCTGAGTAATTCCCCCAGCTTCTCTTTCTGTTACTTTACTAGAACGAAGAGCATCTAATAAAGATGTTTTACCATGGTCTACGTGACCCATTACAACAACAACTGGAGGCCTAGATAATAAATCCTCTTCTTTATCAGGTTCTTGTGTAAAAATTTCTTCTAATATATCGACCGTTTCCTCTAATTCTAATAATATATCTAGTTCTTCAGCTAAAATTGATGCTGTTTCAAAATCAATTTCTTGATTGATCGTAGCCATAATACCTTTTTCCATAAGGGACGTAATTAATACCACAGCTGTTGTATCTAATTTCTCTGCTAAATCTTTAACTGCAATTGAAGCCGGTATCTCTACAACAGCTATCTCTTCTATTTCTTCTTCCTGTACGGCTTCTTCCTTAGGCTCTTCTAGCTTGGTTTCTGCTACTGCATGTGTTTTATTTGTCATATTATTGGGTTCTTCCTTGCCTATTTTATTGTTTGTTGATTGATCTTTGTTGTAATGTTTAATAATTTTATCTGCTTGTTCTGCTTCCAATGTACTCATGTGACTATGTACATTGATATCATAACTTTTCAGCTGTTCTATGACTTTTTTACTGCTTACGTTTAATTTTTTTGCTAATTCATATACTCTTACTTTTGACATTAAGCCACCTCCATTTACTACGTGTTTTGCTTGATCAACTCGGCAATTTTTTCTGCTAATTTTTTATCTGTTATTGCTATAGATGCTC
>CAYRAL010000174.1:0-3782 GCA_964422235.1 uncultured Candidatus Epulonipiscium sp.
GTTCGAACCCTGGACCCCCTGATTAAGAGTCAGGTGCTCTGCCAACTGAGCTAATAGCACATTTATTAAACTTACTTAAAGTATTGTACCACTAATGTGGTAGCTTGTCCATAGATTTTCACAAAAATATTAGGATAATAACTAATCCTATTTAGATTTAATATATGAAATAGGATTAGTTATCAATCATTAAAATGGGGTCAACTTAATAATCTTATCATCTCCTGCAGATGGATTTCCTCTGCCATCTCGGTTACTTGTTGTCAGGTATATTGCCCCATCCTTTGCTTGTATCACGTCACGTAAACGGCCATACTCATTTAAGAGCCCTGTTTCCATTGTTTCTACTCTTGTTCCCTCTTCATTTAGAGTCATAACAAGTAATTGTTGTCCACGTAGGTTGGCAACAAGCAGTTTTCCTTGCCATGGCCCTTGATTGACAAAGGCTATCCCCGATGGTGCCCATATGGTATTTCCACTATCGATCAAAGGTGGGATACTATCGATTACAACGCTCATTTCATCGCCTAAAACCAGAGGCCATCCGTAATTTCCACCTGGTTGGATTATGTTTATTTCATCATAACCTGTTGGTCCATGCTCTGACGCATATAGAGTATTTTGTGCGTTCCAAGCTAAACCCTGAGGATTTTTGAAACCTAGACTATAGACTGGTGAATTGGGAATTGGATTATCACTTGGAATACTCCCATCTAATTCTAGACGTAATATTTTCCCAGACAGACTTGTAGGGTCTTGTGCCGAACTTGAGTCTATTGCATCTCCTGTAGTTATGTATAACTTTCCATCTGGTCCAATCTTAATCCTTCCTCCATTATGAATCACTCCACCAGGAATATTATCTATGATTACTAGGTCTATGGATGCTTTATTATCCTCTTCCAGCAATCTAACGACTCGGTTATAAGTCTGATTGTCTTCTGTATATGTGTGCATAACATACAGATAGTGATTTTGCGAAAAATCAGGATCCAATGCTATACCCAATAACCCACCCTCACCCTGAGCTATAAAAGGCGGGTCAAATGTTATCAGTGGATCTGGGTTAAGAATCCCATTTTCAATTACCCTAACTGCCCCAGATCTCTCAGTAACATATAATTTACCATCATCACTTATATCAATGGCCCAAGGTACGTATAGATTTTCAGCAATAACTTCTATATTATAAGGAAATTCTGTAGGTGCTTGTCTACTTGGCATTTTTTTAGATGTATGATAATTATATGATATCATGTGGACTAAAATAATATAAATTAATGTATCCATCTCCGAATCTCCTCTCTTAAATATATCTCAGGCTACACTTTAATCATATTAGAATATAGCTTGCTTCATGCCAACTCATAGAAAACTTCTGCCAATCTTTTGCTCTCTTTGAAATTTTTAATCCATTTAGACCTTTGTTTACTAACAGGCAAATCAACAAGGCTAGGAGTGCTAAAGAATGTCCGAAACATGCAATATAACTATCAATAATTTACATAATTTACACCTCAACATTACACCCTTTTTACAAGGATGTATTATAGTGATATATAAGATATTATAGCCATTGAGGTTATTCTAATTATAGGCTAAATATTTATAATAAAATATTCTAGTATAGGAGAAGTATAAGATGGATATACGAAAAAAATCTTTAGACAATATCATAGAGAACAAGCTGATTAAAACTGTTTTTCAACCCATCATCTCTCTCAAAGATAGTGTGGTGTTAGGGTACGAGGCACTAAGCAGAATCACCTGTGACAGTGAATTTGAAAATCCGGAGAGTCTTTTTATAGCTGCTAAAGAATATAACCGACTATGGGATTTAGAACTGGTATGCAGAACTAAATCATTTGAAGCAGCACATAAATTCATGATTCCACCCTATAATAAAAAATTGTTTATGAATGTTAATCCCAATACCATGCATGATGAAAACTTTAAGAAAGGCTTCACCAAGGATTTTTTACAACAATATAAGATTACTCCTAACAATGTTATATTTGAAATAACAGAAAGAAATGTTATTGATGATATGCTTGGCTTCAAATCTACCATCAGTCATTATAAAAGTCAGGACTATGAAATCGCTATTGATGATGCTGGTGCAGGATATTCAGGCCTTAATCTTATTAGTGATGTCAATCCGAATTACATAAAACTGGATATGAAGCTTATTCGTAATATTAATGAGGACAATTTGAAAAATGCCCTTGTAAAGGGTATGGTTGAATTTTCTAAGGCCTCAAATGTCAAGCTTATCGCCGAGGGCCTTGAAACTTATGATGAATTGGAAACAATTATAGGCTTGGGTGTGCAGTATGCACAAGGATTCTATATTCAGAAACCAAGTACAGAAATACACGATATAGATCAACATGTTATACAGTCCATTTGTGAAATTAATACAAAAAAAAGCCAGATATCACCAAGCAACTTTTTTAATTCTTCAATTAAATGCTTATGTGATACGACTGAGATAATTTCACCAGATGATTCGGTGTTTTATGCTTATGATATTATTAAGCAAAATCTTAATTGCTTTGGCTTATGTGTCGTTGACAATAGCATACCTATAGGAATTATTACAAAGGAAAATTTAACATTAACCTTAAGTGGTCAATATGGATTTACCCTGCATCAAAATAAATCCATTTCCACCATAATGGATCAAGACTTCTTATCTGTAGATAACGAAACCCCTATCAATGTTGTTTCACTTTTAGCAATGGCACGGGCAAATGAAAAACTTTACGATTTCATAGTTGTTACAGAAGGAGGTAAATATTTTGGAACTGTAACAATAAAAAAATTGCTGCAAAAAGCCAGTGAAATTGAAGTTTCAACAGCTAAGCAGCAAAATCCATTGACCGGCTTACCAGGCAACCTTATTATTGAAGAAAAATTAAATGAATATATTAATAACAAACACAAATACAGCGTTTCATATCTGGATATTGATAATTTCAAGGCTTATAATGATACTTATGGTTTCGAAAGTGGAGATTTAGTAATAAAACTCTTGGCCGATACTCTGCGGGAGCTTATCCCTGACAATCAATTTATTGGACATATAGGTGGAGATGACTTTGTTATCATTTTTGATAATCATAAAACCGATGCTGAGTTGAACCCTATTGTTAGGAAGTTTGAATCCGAAGTTTTAGCACTCTATAGTCAAGCAGATATACAAAATGGTTACATCATTTCAAAAAGCAGATGCGGTGCAATAGAGAAATTTCCTTTAATAACGCTTACTGCTGTTGTTGTCAATAATGAATCGAATATTTACGCAAACTCATTTGAGATATCTGCCATACTTGCAAGGTTAAAAAATAAAGCGAAACAAGAAAAAGCTATTTTGTATTAATATCAGGTAAAACATACAAAATATTATCTTTGATGTATTTTGATAATTTAAGCCTTTTTTACAAACTCTGATTTCAGTTTCATTGCTCCAAAACCATCAACTCTACAATCTATATCATGTCCATCGCTAGGAGCCTCAATAAGTTTTATATTTTTAACTTTTGTTCCCTGCTTTATTGGATTTGAACTACCTTTTACTTTTAAATCCTTTATAACAATTACATCATCTCCATCTTCCAAGGGATTGCCATTTGAATCCCTTATTATATTTTCTTCTTCTGAAAGCGTTGTCCACTCATGTGCACATTCTGGACATATAAACAAATTCATATCTTCATATGTATATTCTGAATGACACTTTGGACAATTTGGTAAACTTAACATATTAATCACTCCATTTT
>CAYRAL010000175.1:0-3758 GCA_964422235.1 uncultured Candidatus Epulonipiscium sp.
AAGGCGCTTCCATTGAGCTTAGTGCTGATGCACCGATCAAACCACCCTATACTGTCTATCTCCAAGGAGGGCTTACAGGGTATCATGGCAAAATAGGGCCAATGATTGCCTTGCAAAATATGATTAACGAAGGACATTGCAACTTAGTAACTTAATATAAAGGAGATTGAAATATGGATCATTCACAGTTTAGGGACAATAGCGTATGGCGCTTACTTTTAAAGTTTTCTATTCCAGCTATTGTAGGTATGTTAGTTAACGCGTTATATACGGTGGTAGACCGTTTCTTTATTGGAAAAATACCAGATATAGGAGCAGTAGCTTTATCAGGTATTGGGGCAGCTTTCCCCATAACAATTGTTATTATGTCATTTGGCATGTTAGTAGGGATCGGTTCAGGTTCCCGGATTTCTATCGCTTTAGGTGAGGGAAATGAAGAAAAAGCTGGCCACATATTAGGCAATGCTTTTATGCTTAATATTATATTTTCATTAATACTTACAGTCCTTGGACTGATATTTTACAAACCTATTTTATTTGCTTTTGGTGCTACAGCAAATACCATACAATATGCTGAGGAATATATTGTTATTATTATTGGGGGAATTATTTTTTCCAATACAGCATTTGCCATGAATAACTGTATTCGTGGATTAGGCTTTCCTAAAATAGGAATGATGACATTACTTCTAGGGGCTATCACAAATATAGTACTAGACCCTATTTTTATCTTCACCTTCGGCTTAGGTGTCAAGGGGGCAGCTATTGCCACCGTTATATCACAGGTTGTATCGGCTGCATGGGCGGTTTACTTTTTAACGGGTAAACGGATTAACATACCATTAAAACTTAAAAATATGAAGCTAGATTTCAGCATTGTTATTAATATATTTTCAATTGGAATATCGCCATTTGCTATGCAACTTGCAGCAGCACTTATTCAAATATTATTTAATAAAAGCCTAAATACCTATGCAGGTGAACTAGGAATAGGTGTGTTTTCATCGATTAATAGTATTATTATGTTGTTCTTTATGCCTATATTTGGTATTAACCAAGGATCACAACCGATTATTGGCTATTTTTATGGCGCTAAAGATTATGCAAAGGTACGTAAGACTTATATTTTAGCAATGCTCTCAGCAACCGTATTAGCTACGGCAGGATTTTTAGCATGTCAGATTGTACCAGCTGCATTACTCGGTATCTTTAATAATGACCCGGAGTTTTTAGAAATAGGCATATCTGGCATGAGAATATTTACAGCAGCGTTACCAATTGTAGGCTTTCAAATTGTTTCATCCAATCTTTTTCAGGCCATTGGAGAAGCTTCAACAGCCATGCTTTTATCTTTAAGTAGGCAAGTTATTATGCTGATTCCACTTATTATAATATTACCCAAGTTATTCGGATTACAAGGGGTATGGGTCAGTACGCCAATAGCAGACGTATTAGCTTTCCTCCTGACGCTTTTCTTTATTATTAAAATCTTTAAAAAGCTATTTAAAATGCAAAATGAGATAAAAGAATAAAGCATAAAAAGAACCAAGTCCATAGGCTAGTCTATGAACTTGGTTCTTTTGTTTATAAAGATTCTATTTCCATAATCCACATATTATAAGATGCGTCAGATGGCATTTTCCAGTCGCCTCTTGGCGATAGGCTTACGGATTCAACCTTAGGGCCATCTGGAAGACATGAACGTTTAAATTGCTGGGTAAAGAAGCGGCGATAAAAAACTTTCATCCATTTTATAATTGTATTGTAATCATATTGGCCTTCAAATGCACTGTGGGCAAGTAGTGCAATCTTTTGAGGCTTAAAACCGTAACTTAAAACATAATATAGGTAAAAATCATGTAATTCGTAGGGACCTACAATTTCTTCAGTTATTTGCTCGATTTCTCCATCTTTGGAAGGAGGTAATAGTTCAGGGCTAACAGGTGTATGAAAAACATCAAGTAAAATATCTTTCGTATTGCCTTCAAATCCATTATAAGCTGCCCACTCAACTAAAAACCTAACCAATGTCTTAGGGACCCCAGCATTAACAGCGTACATAGACATATGATCACCATTATAAGTTGCCCAGCCAAGAGCTAACTCTGATAAATCTCCTGTACCAATGACAAGCCCATTAACCTGGTTGGCAATATCCATCAGTAACTGGGTTCTTTCTCTAGCCTGGGAGTTTTCGTAGGTAATATCATGAAGATTTGGATCATGGCCAATATCTTTAAAGTGCTGCAGCGTTGCATCTACAATAGATATTTCTCTTATGGTAATACCAAGGTGTTTCATAAGGGAAATAGCATTCTGATAAGTTCTATCGGTTGTCCCAAAGCCAGGCATGGTTACACCTACAATACCTGCAGGGTCTAGCCCTAACCTTTCAAAGGCCTTTACAGACACAATAAGTGCTAAGGTAGAGTCGAGTCCGCCGGAGACGCCAATAACAACCTTCTTAGCCCCCACATGAGCAATCCTCTTTGCAAGGGCTACAGTTTGGAGTGTAAAGATATTAAGGCAATGCTCATCTCTTGCTTCTCCCTTTCTTGGAACAAAGGGATAGGGATCAACAGTCCTGTCAAATATATAAGACCTATTGGTATGTTTGAAGGAGACTTTAGTATATGATTTTAAGACTTCTTCTCCACTTAGGGGTGAGTTAAATATATTGTTTTTTTGCCTTTCTAAGGCAATAAGCTCTGTATCAATAAGACTATAAGTAAGATTATTACCCCTTTCAAAGCGTTGAGATTCATTTAAAAGAGTCCCATTTTCATATATTAAGCGATGACCAGGATAAACCAGATCTGTAGATGACTCACCTATCCCAGCGGAAGCATAGACATAGCTAGACATAGTACTGATTGAAAGTCCCTTCAGTTTTGTTAGCCTTTGATCCTTTGATCTCGCTGTTTCATTACTAGCAGCTAGATTAAGGATAATACTAGCCCCTGCTAAAGAGTGATAGGCACTCATTGGGATAGGCCCTAGGCCATCTTCACAGATTTCTATAGCAATGGATAAATACTCATGATTAGTGGCTTTAAAAATCATCTTTGAAGAAAATGTAACTTCCTGATTACAAATTATAATAGTAGAAGAGAGGGCCTCAGTAGAGGAGCTAAACCATCTCTTTTCATAGTTTTCATTATAATTAGGTAAATATGTTTTGGGAACAACGCCAAGAATGATACCTTCTTTAATCATAAGGGCACAGTTGAAAATTTTGTTATCTAGTTTTAGAGGTAGGCCTACGCAGATCATCATAGGCATACCCTTGGAATGCTCAATAATTTTAGATAAATTGGTTAGTGCTCCTTCAAGTAGTACTTGCTGATAAAATAGGTCTCCACATGTATAGCCGGTAATACTAAGCTCTGGAAAGACAATAAGCTCTGTTTCAGTGTGGTTAGCTTCATTTAAGCAAGATATTATTTGCTCTGTATTATAGTTACAATCTGCAACAACCACCTGGGGCGTTGCAGCACATACTTTAATAAAATTATAATTCATGTAAGGTCTCCATTCTTATTTTTTTTAGTATATGCAAATAGTAGGCAAAAAACACTATAGGATACCTATAGTGTTCTAAATAAGCCTATTACTTTCCCTAGTATTTCAATGTCTCTGACAAATATAGGACTCATGGTATCATTTTCAGGTTGCAACCTTATAAAATCATTTTCTTTAAAAAAGCGTTTTACGGTTACGGAATCATCTAGAAGGGCAACAACAATATCCCCGTCTTT
>CAYRAL010000176.1:0-2739 GCA_964422235.1 uncultured Candidatus Epulonipiscium sp.
ACCGCTTTTCAAAAGGTTCTAAAACTGTGTTATAATAATAAAGCGTAATAATTGTAATACGAGGTGATGGATTTGAAAGAATATGACGTAATTATAATAGGTGCAGGACCAGCGGGCTTATTTGCAGGAATCGCCCTAGGAACTCAAAACAAAAAAGTCTTAATCCTAGAAAAAAACAATACGGCCGGTAAAAAACTACTTCTTTCTGGGGCAGGCCAGTGTAACATTACCCAAGATGGTCATATGGCTGATTATGCTAATCATTATGGTGATCAGTATAAATATATAAAACATGCATTACAAAATTTTACAAATAACGACACCGTTACTTTTTTTGAAAATCGGGGACTTGAAATGGAATCACTCCATAATGGTAAGGTATTTCCTAAAACCCGCAGTGCTAGAAATGTTCTTGATCTCTTACTGAAAGAGTGTGCCAAATATAAGGTAGATAGACACTACAGCGCGCCAGTAACCCAGATAAGCATGGATGAGGGCGTCTACCTTGTAAGGACTAGTAGGGAAGAGTATAAAGCTGCTTTTGTTGTTGTAGCAACGGGTGGTATGTCTTACCCTAAAACAGGTTCAACAGGAGATGGTTATAAATTAGGAGCAGACTTAGGTCATAAAATTGTTAAACCACTAGCAGCTTTAACCCCTATAGAAATAAATGACTTTCCTTTTAAAGACTTAGCAGGCGTATCTATAAGTGATATGCCTATTACGATTTGGAGACATGGCAAAAAGGCAAAAGAATGCAAGGGAGATGTTTTATTTACTCATAAGGGACTCTCGGGACCTGGGATTTTAAATAACTCTAGGTGGATGAGAAAAGGCGATATACTGTACCTTAACTTTATAAAAGAAAAGGATATCCAGAGATTTGATAAGACTCTCTTAGATGAAATTAATAACAGTGGTAAGGATATGATTAAAACTGTTTTAAGAAAACAAGACCTACCTAAAAGACTTTTAGAGGCTATTTTAACCTATATTAATATTCCGGAAGAAACTCAGTGTGCTCAAATTAATAAAAATACCCGTAATCTAATTGTTAAATCATTAGTAGAGTTTCCCTTAACCATCTCCCAAATGGGGGGGTATCATATTGCAATGGTTACTGCGGGTGGGATTAATATGAAACAAATAAACCCAACAACCATGGAATCTAGAATCAACAAAAATCTCTACTTTATAGGGGAAGTCTTAGATATTGATGGTGATACGGGAGGTTATAATATACAAGCGGCCTTATCCACGGCTAAGCTTTGTGCAAATGGGATTAAGAGAAAGGAAAGAAAATGAATATTTTAACCATTGAAAATATATCAAAAAGTTATTCGGATAAAGCTTTATTTGAAAATATAAACTTAACTATTTTAGAAGGTCAAAAAATAGCCCTTGTTGGGATTAATGGAACGGGAAAATCAACCTTATTAAAGATTATAGCAGGATTTGAAGTATCAGGAGCAGGAACAATAACCCGTATGCGTAATATGGAACTTCAATATTTGCCACAAACCATGGCCTTTGATGAGCACTTAACAGTACTTGAACATATATTTGCAGGGAATCACCCTCATATGATCCTACTTAGAGAGTATGAATCCATACTTGAAGCTCTTAAAGTAAACCCTGAGGATGTAAGAGCGCAGGAACGGTTAATTGCAACAACAACTAGAATGGATGAAGAAGATATATGGAACTTAGAAAGTGAAGCAAAAACCATTTTATCCAAACTTGGTATTAGCCAGTATGGCCAGCCTATGAAAGAATTATCAGGTGGGCAAAAAAGAAGGGTCTTTCTTGCAGCTGCCCTTATTCATCCATCAGATCTATTGATATTAGATGAGCCTACCAACCATTTAGATGATACCATGATTCACTACCTAGAAGAATATTTGCAAAAACGTAAAGGTGCCACTCTTATGATTACTCATGATCGGTACTTTTTAGACCGTATAGCAAGCCGCATTATAGAACTTGATAAGGGTAGTTTATACGCATACGAGGGGAACTATACTGACTTTTTAACACAAAGAGCTGAACGAGAAGAACTTATGCAATCCCTTGAACATAAAAGACAAGGTATGTTTAAACAAGAACTTGAATGGATGAGAACCATGCCAAGAGCTAGAGGCACAAAGCAAAAAGCCCGAATTGGCCGATTCGAGGAGCTAAAAGGCAGGAAGATAGACACAAGAAAAAATACTGTGGATATTTCCATCGGTGGTAGGCGAATTGGAAAGAAAATAATTAATATTGAAGGCATTTCCAAGTCATATGGGGATCTTAATCTTATTGAAGATTATTCTTATATTCTCCAAAAGGAAGACCGTATTGGAATTATTGGTAAAAATGGTAGCGGGAAAACTACCCTATTGAATATGATTAGTGGTGTCATAAGCCCAGATGCTGGGGTAGTAGATGTTGGGGAAACCATTAAAATCGGCTATTTTACTCAGGAAAACGTAGATATGGATACAAGTCTTAGGGTTATTGATTATATTAAAGAAACAGCCGAGATTATATATACTATAGATGGCTCTGGAACCACAGCCTCACAGATGCTAGAGAGATTTTTATTTCCTCCCAGTGTTCAATATTCAGTCATAGGGAAGTTATCAGGTGGGGAACGCAAACGATTATATCTACTTAAAATCTTAATGGAATCACCAAATGTCCTGCTACTAGATGAGCCTACTAATGATTTGGACATTGAGACCCTTACTATATTAG
>CAYRAL010000176.1:2806-3758 GCA_964422235.1 uncultured Candidatus Epulonipiscium sp.
CCCTGTTATTACCGTATCTCATGACCGTTACTTTTTAGATAAGATTGCAACAAAGATCCTCCTTACAAAAGGCAATGGTGAAGTAGATGAATATTACGGAAACTATACGGATTACTATGATCAGGTTCAACAGGATCAGGAGTTAGCAGCCCATGAGCTTCATAGCACTAACCCTGGGGATCATAAAGATAGTCATAGAACTAAAAATGTAGTTGTAAGGTTTACTTATAATGAGCAAAGGGAATACGATGAAATAGATAATATAATAGAAGAACTAGAAGAAAAAATCTCAGAAGTAGAAACTAAAATAGCAAGTGCAGGCAGTGACTTTGTGCTTTTACAAGATTTAATGAAAGAAAAAGAAACCTTAGAGCTAGAACTGCAAGTCGTAATGGATCGCTGGGTTTATCTAAGTGAGATTGCAGAGCAAATAGAAAACAAGAAAAAAGGGAAATAATATTTTGAATGGGTTATATTTCCTGGGAAATACTGGGCGATTATTGTTTGAGTTATATAAACAGACCAAAGATGAGAAATATAAAAAAGCGATACTTTATTTAAAGTATCACTTTAATTCTTTATAGAAGTTTTCTCTCGTTCCAGCCATTATTATGATGATCATATCTCCGTTTTCCAACTGAGATATTCTATAAGCTATCTCATAATTTAGGCGATTAAAGTAAATATCAAGGCAATATATACCACTTAAATCTCCTGTCTTAGGATCTCCTATTTCAGGGCTTTCTCTAATGCTTATAATGGCTTCTTTAAAAGCGATTTTAAGTGGTTTATCTTTTAGTTTCTTTAAATATCTTTCAGCAATAGGCGTATAAATGACTGGTAGCATACTTAATCCTCCGAGTCATCGGTTCCAAAGATACTATCTGTTGGATCTATATAGTTTTCTGATGCAGCTTTTGCTAGATTATCTGCTTCTTCAATAATATCTTCT
>CAYRAL010000177.1:0-3754 GCA_964422235.1 uncultured Candidatus Epulonipiscium sp.
TTATGTTCATAATCTATTTCAAAATGGTGCAGCTACCCTTTCAGGAATTGTAGAGGTATACCATGAAAAACAACGGCGAGGAGAAATCCCAGCAGATGAAGAAATCACCTTTGTAATGGTAACAGGTGATGGTGGTCTTGATATAGGAATGGGACCAGCAATTGGGGCAGCACTTCGTAATCATAAAATGATTATATTTGAATACGATAATGGTGGGTATATGAATACAGGCTACCAACTATCCTATCAAACGCCCAAAGGTGCCAAGAGCTCTACATCTCATGTCGGTGTAGCACAAGACGGTAAGGAGACATTTACCAAAGATTCACCACAAATATTTGCAGCAACCAATATTCCATATATAGCAACAGTGGCTGAATCACATCCAACAGACTTTATTAAAAAAGCAGCTAAAGCACAAGAATACGCCAATAAATATGGATTAGTATTCATCAAGGCAATATCAGCTTGTCCACTGAACTGGGGAGATGACCCACGTTATGAGCGCAGTGTCATTGAAGCAAGTGTAAACTCATGTTTCCATCCACTATATGAGATTGAGCATGGTATTACTAAGATTACCTACAATCCAGAAAAAGGTAATAAGAAAATAGATGTGGTTGAATTCTATAAGCAAATGGGAAGAACAAGGCATCTAATGAAGCCAGAATATGCCGAAATTATGGATTCAACTCAAGTAGAAACAGATCGTAGGTGGGAACGTCTAAAGGCAATGGATGAACACCCATTATTATAAATTAAGTATAAAACCCCTAATCTTAGGGGTTTTATAATGCTCATTTAAGGGAGTTATAAAGAAAATACATGTATGGAAATTATATAAAAAAGGTGGTAAACTATATATATCATCAATAAAAGAATATGTATAAGTTTATTTATATTAAATATGTGTATATTAAGATATGTAGGCTAAATATAATAAAGGAGGATGACATGAAAAAAATAATATATATGATATCTCTATTAACTGGAATCCTAACAATTAGTATAGGGATGACTGCTTGTTCTGGTCCCATAAAAGCAGAAAACTTAAATTTAAACGAAGAGGTAGCTAAGGTAACCCAAGAGAATCAAGTCTTAAAAGAAGAAATTCGGCAGCTACAGCAAAACAATCAAGAACTAGATGCGGAAATAGCAAAATTAGATCCAAGCAGGGAACAAGATAGGCCTATATATGAGTTTGCAGAAAATGCCTCAATATTTAATATATACGGAGCAAATGTAGATACTTATGAGCCAGAACTTTTAAGTCAAGTGAGTATAAAAAATAGCCTATCCCTGGAACAAAAACTTAAAACGGTTTCTGAGTATTTGTCAAAAGCTCAATTTGGAAACCTAGGTATAGAAGTCTCTGAAATAGAAGAGAAAGATGGTAAAAAGATAGCCATCGTGAATTTAACCGAAACGCCTAATGAAAATGATGTTAGTTGGAATACAGGATATTTCCAAGGATCTACAGGTGGTACCATTACAAGCATATCCTTAGAAAAAACATTTTTGCAAAAAGGGTATGAAGGTGAATGGATTGATGGCGTAAGATTCCTATATGAAGGCCAAAGGATTCAATTTGATCATGTTGGAATGCTTGGAGACATTATTTACCGCTAGGGTTTAGCTTGGATTAGGTATCATAAATAAGGTCGAAAAGTGTTGGAAAATTTGACATTATGGTATATAATGGTGGCGCAAGAAAAAAGCTTTTAACAATTAAAAATAAGTATAGCTTATCTAGGAGGAAGTATTAATGGGAAAAATTACGTTAGATTATTCTAAAACGGGGATTCAGGATTATGAGATAGAGTTTTTACAGTGGCAAGCAGAAGGTGCACATAAAATTTTACATGAAAAAACAGGTGCAGGGAATGATTTTTTAGGTTGGCTAGACTTACCAGTTAATTATGACAAAGACGAATTCATACGAATAAAAAAGGCAGCACAGAGAATTCAGGATAATACAGATGTGCTTATCGTCATTGGAATAGGGGGTTCCTACTTAGGTGCAAAGGCTGCTATTGATGCCTTAACCCATACATTTTATAACTCACTTACTAAAGAACAAAGAAAAACACCAGAAATTTACTTTGTTGGAAACAATATTTCAGGTACATATATGAATCATTTACTTGAAATATGTGAAGGTAAAGACGTTAGTGTTAATGTTATTTCTAAATCAGGAACAACGACTGAGCCGGCTATTGCTTTTAGAGTATTTAAGGGACTATTAGAAGAGAAATATGGAAAAGATGGTGCTAAAAGTCGTATATTTGCTACAACAGATGGGGAAAGAGGAGCACTCTTAACCCTTGCAAAAGAAGAAGGTTATGAAACTTTTGTCATTGCTGATGATATAGGTGGACGTTTTTCAGTGCTTACGGCAGTTGGATTACTTCCTATTGCTGTTGCTGGAATCGATGTTGATGAGATGATGAAAGGCGCTGCAGATGGTAGGGACGAATACGGTAATATCAATATAGATGAGAACCCTGCCTATCAATATGCCTTACTTAGAAATATCTTAAAAAGCAAAGGCAAAGAGACAGAGATTATGGTTAATTATGAGCCAGAGCTTCAGTATTTTTCTGAGTGGTGGAAACAATTATTTGGTGAGAGTGAAGGGAAAGACCAAAGAGGTATTTTTCCAGCATCAGTTAATTTTTCTACAGATTTACACTCAATGGGACAGTATATACAAGACGGACGTAGAAATCTTTTTGAAACAATCCTTAATGTAGAACAAGCAAAACTAGACTTTGTACTAGGCAAGGCAGAAAATGATTTAGATGGACTGAACTATTTAGCAGGTAAGACAATGGATTTTGTCAATAAAAAAGCATTTGAAGGCACACTTCTAGCCCATGTAGATGGGGGAGTGCCAAATATTATTATTAATATACCGGAGTTAGATGCATACAACTTTGGAAAGCTCATCTATTTCTTTGAAAAGGCATGTGCTATTAGTGGTTATATGCTAGGGATTAATCCTTTTGATCAACCAGGTGTAGAAGAATATAAGAAAAATATGTTTGCATTGCTTGGTAAAGAAGGATATGAAGAATTACGAGAAGAATTATTAAAAAGAATAAACCAATAAGAAAAAACAAGAGTCGCTTTTATAAAAAAAGTGACTCTTTTTTCAAAAAACAACATATAATAGAGTCGGAGATAGTAGACGATATGAGTACTAAGGAGGAGCAAAGTGGATGGAGATAAAAGAAGAGAAGCATTAATTAAAATGCTAACCAACACCTTAGAGCCTTTAAGTGGAGGGAAACTAGGTAAGATTTTTAAAGTTAGTAGGCAGGTAATTGTACAAGATATAGCATTACTTAGGGCTCAGGGCTTAGATATTATGGCAACGGCCAGAGGATATATTCTGCATAAAAATACAAAAAAGAATAAACAACGTGTTTTTTTGGTTAAGCACCAATATGAAGAAATAGGTGATGAGCTTAATACCATTGTAGATTTTGGTGGGATTGTGAGGAATGTGTTGATTGAGCATCCTATTTATGGTGAAATGACAGGTAATATGATGTTGGCAACAAGACGAGATGTAGAGCGGTTTGCAGAGGAAATCTCAAGATTTGATACCTACCCCTTAATGAACCTAACCCATGGCGTTCATATGCATACAGTGGAGGCCATTAGTGAAGAGATATTAAACGAAATTGAAGAAGCACTTAATAAAAAGGGTTACTTGTATACAGAGAGATAATATGATATAATCACCCAA
>CAYRAL010000178.1:0-3718 GCA_964422235.1 uncultured Candidatus Epulonipiscium sp.
CATACAAATATTCATTGAATTTTTATCACCTGCCATTCCACCTTTGGTTATAATCTTCAAGCCATCAAACTCCCCAGCAATAAACTCGCCATATGCCGCTAACGGTATCACCTCATCAAGCAAACGTATTCCGACTGTTTTTAACCTTTTACTGACAGCTACAGTAATGTCTCCTCCACTCGTATATATTCCTTGAAAAGATGAATCTCCTTTAAGTATTTGGTAGGTGATCTCTGCAAAAGAATCATTAATCATCTCACTCACTTCATCCATTGTACAATTATACTTTTTAGCATACTTTTCAAAATCTAATCTGTTTTGTGGCATAATCCCATCACCAATTACAGTACATACCTCATAATCTTTACATCCCTTTAAAATTTCATCTGCCACCCTATCTATCTCTTTTCTACGCCTATCTTCACCTTCCACAAATTCGCCTGTTTTAGCATAGATATTAAATACTTTCTGTGCCAAGAGCAGCTCATCTACCTGTAACTTGGTAACTGGATTAACACTCCCAACCGTCGCAAGTATTTTAAGCTCTTTAACTTCTTTTCTAGGAACAATTAATTTCCTTGTAACTGTAGCCGTAAAACTACCTGGATCAACAGCTATAAAATTAACCCTGCTTTCTATAACACCTTCAGCTATTAGATCTATATCTTCTTGTGATATTGAATCAAAAATAATAATTCTTACACCATCTTCTTGAAAGGCTTTAATTTTCTGGGCTATGTGCTTCTTGCCCTTCATCAAATCATTAATGCGAAGGGACCCTACTGAATATTTTGATTGATTATTAAATAGTTCCCATGCTGACGATGTGTTCACTGGTGTCTTAGGATCGGTGGCCGCTGATGTTTTATGCAATGGTATTAGATCAACTAAGAGGTAGCCACCAACTAGTATACGATTAGCTTCTGGAAAACAAGGTACAACCATAGCAATAGCAGCATTATTTAAAGCATCAAGTAAAGCATCTGTCTCACTGCCAAGATTACCTCGCAGGGTGCTATCAATTCGCTTTGAATAAACTAAAACTTCATCACTCATTAAAAGTTTTGCAACATTGTATACACGATTATATGCTAGCTCAGATTCAATGCCTCTACTATCAGTTGGATAAACGATGCAGTCACTTTCTGCCAATCGATTTAGTTCTAAGCGCTCTGTATTCATCACCGTGTAAGTATTATAGTTTAGCTTCTTTATCTGCACCCCTGTAGCATTGGCACCCGTTAGATCATCTGCAATAACTACACATTGTGGCATTATGTTACCTCCTTAGTAAGTAAATTAACATCTACACTTCAATAATCGTTATTCTCATATTTCTTAATTCCCTTTGTTCTTCTATACCAAATTTTTTTTCTGTTATAACTGCTGTATAGTCGGATAAATGATTTATTTTAACGAATGCTTCTCGTCCAAACTTAGATTGATCAATAACTAAATATCTTTCCCTTGAGTTTTTACATATGATGCGTTTCATTATAGCTTTATCCATAGTAGGTGTTAGTACATTAAATTCATCATCAATGGTCATAGCGCCAAAAAAGGAAATATCAAACCTAAGATTTTCTAAAATCTGATTAGCTAACTGCCCAATTACGCTTCCCGTTGATTTTTGTACATTTCCTCCACATATATTAAGATCAACATTCGAGTCAATTAAAAGCCTGGCAATTTCTATATCATTCGTTGTTACAGATATCTCTGGGATATTCATAATCAATTTAGCAATCTCATAGCTGGTTGTTCCTGAGTCTAGATACACTGCATCACCAGGCTTTACACACTCCACAGCCATCTGTGCGATCTTAGATTTGACTTCAGTCTCAAATACCTTTTTCTCTTTGTATGGTGTTTCTTTTTTCATAATTGCACCACCATAAATACGATCTATTCTACCTTCTTGGCTAAGCTTCTCTAAATCTCTTCGAATAGTCATAAGACTTACATCCAAAGTCATTGCCAATTCATCAACTTTAGCCGAGCCTTTGCGACTGATTATGTCAATTATCCTTTTATGTCGTTCCACTTGAAGCATGGCTTAAAATCCCCCTATCAACCTTTTATCCAATGATTTAATATCAATAATCTTACAATGATGCCTGCACTAAATGCAAACAAGAACATATCATGTCCTCTCATGTTCTTTGTTGTTTGTAATATCGTTTTAAATGTTCTATTATGTTCTTAATTATAACTTTATACTAATTAAATGTCAATAAAAATATATTTCTTAGTGGTATTAAATAAAAAACTTAACTTTATAACAAATTCAAACACCCAAATGGCCTTATTTGAAATATCCCCTAAATGTTTGTCAGTTCATATTATTCCCCCATTCTAGGATATATTATACTGCAACCTTATATATCTTAATTGAATCTTTTCTTCTAATAATCGGTAAGTTAAGTAAGGTTCCTGGTGCTTCTGACAGAAATCCTAATATGATTAATTTTCAATTTAAACAACACATCTATCTTCCAATATTGTATAATTAGAAGATCTTATAAAAGAAATTTTACTTGGAAAGGACGGAACTTATGTTTAAGATTAAAGAATATATCATCCCTAGTACTTTAGATGAGGCATACCAAATACTACAAACTAGAAGAAACAATGCCATTTTAGGTGGTACATTGTTTTTACGCATGGGGTCTAAAAATATTGGCAAAGGAATTGATCTTAGTCAATTAGATTTAAACTTTATTCGCGAAAATGAAGGTTATATCGAAATTGGGGCAATGACTAGCTTTAGGGATTTAGAGACAAGCCCTATTTTAAAAAACTATTGTAATGGGATTATCCCTAAGGCAGTTCATTCTATTATAGGGGTACAATTCAGGAACTTGGTAACTGTAGGTGCCACTGTTTATTCTCGTTACGGCTTTTCTGATCTAATAACCGCCCTTTTGGCGTTAGATGTAGAGGTGGATTTATTTCATGCTGGCCGAATGCCACTTGCTGAGTTTTTATCCAGTACACCTAAAAAGGATATTCTAGTAAAAATTATAATTACGCAAGAACAGTGCAATGGAAGTTTTCAAAGCCTCCGAAATTCTGCAGTGGATTATGCCATTTTAAATGTAGCAGTTTCTAATATCGGTCAAGACTGGCGAATTGCAATAGGTGCAAGACCACGTAGGGCATCCCTAGCAAAAGAGGCGGCTCAGTATTTAGCACAAAGCAGTTTGAAACCTGAGGATATAAAAAATGCTGCTAGGATTGCCTCCAACGAATTATCTTTTGGAAAAAATATGCGTGGATCAGCTGAGTATCGCAAGGAAATATCCCAAGTCTTAGTAAAAAGAGCCATAGAGGAGGTGCTGTCATGGAAATAACGTTAATTGTTAATGGTAAACCAATAAAAACAGAAGTAGGTAATCAAGAATATCTGGCTGATACCTTAAGAAAACTTGGCTATTTAAGTATAAGGCAAGGTTGTAACACGGGTAATTGTGGACTTTGCACCGTTTGGCTTAAAGATAAACCCATCCTCTCTTGTAGTTACCTAACTATTCGGGCCAATAACAAAGAAATTATTACCATTGAGGGTGTACAAAATGAAGCAAAGGAATTTGTTAACTTTTTAGTAAAAGAAGGTGGCGAACAATGTGGCTTTTGTAGCCCTGGTTTTATTATGACAGTTTTAGCCATGAAAAAGGAATTGTCTTCACCTACAGAAGAAGAAATAACACATTATTTA
>CAYRAL010000179.1:0-3713 GCA_964422235.1 uncultured Candidatus Epulonipiscium sp.
AAGCACCTAACTTTAGAGAAGCACTTAGAATGTGTGTTGAAGTTTACCATACACTAAAGAAAGTACTTAGTGAAAGAGGACTTGCAACAAGTGTTGGTGATGAAGGTGGTTTTGCGCCAGACTTAGCATCCTCAGAAGAAGTTTTGACGATTATTGTAGAAGCTATTACAAAAGCAGGATACCAGCCAGGCAAGCAAATTGCTATTGCTCTAGACTCTGCAGCATCTGAGCTTTATAACAAAGAAGATGGTAAGTATCACTTCCCAGGCGAAAGCAAGATGAAAGGTTCACAAGTTATTCGTACAGCTAGCGAAATGGTGGATTATTATGCAGACCTTGTGGATAAGTTCCCAATTATATCAATTGAGGATGGATTAGACGAAGCAGATTGGGATGGGTGGAAGGCTCTGACAGATAGACTAGGTGCTAAGATTCAATTAGTTGGAGATGACTTATTTGTAACCAATACAGAAATCTTATCTAAGGGAATCAGCAAAAAGGTTGCCAACTCTATTTTAATTAAAGTTAACCAAATAGGTACACTAACAGAGACCTTCAATGCTGTAGCCATGGCAAATAGAGCAGGCTACACAGCTGTTATATCACACAGATCAGGCGAATCAGAAGATGCTACCATTGCAGATATTGCAGTTGCAGTTAATGCAGGACAAATCAAAACAGGTGCACCATGTCGTTCAGATCGTACAGCCAAATATAACAGACTGCTTAGAATCGAAGAGATGTTAGATGAAGTGTCTGAGTACCCGGGAATGAAAGCATTTTTTAACCTTAATTAAGACTCAAATCTATCAGATAAAATATCTTGCACAATGAAATTTAGTATGATATGATAAGAGCAATGCAAAAAAGGTCATTGAAGAAGGTTATTGAAGGAGGATATACACATGTCAGCTTTGAAACTAATCATTACAGCTGTATATTTAATAGCAGCATTTGCTATTATTGGCATTGTATTAATGCAAGAAGGTAAGTCAGCAGGACTTGGTTCTATTACAGGATCTAGTAGTGCTAGCGGAGATTCTTATTGGGGTAAGATTAAAGGCCGTAGCTTAGAAGGTAAACTTGAGCAATGGACGAAAATTACTGCAGGCCTATTTTTATTAGCGGCCTTAATATTAATGTTAATTAGGTAATCTAAAATACACTTTGCATATTGCAAGGTGTATTTTTGCATAAAAAGGGTAAAATAACATAGACAAAACAATACTCAAAGACACAAATAAGAGGTGATAATATTGAGTGATAATCCAAGCAAGGATGATTTAAGAAAAGAAAGTATCATAAATTTATTAAAAGAACAAGATTATCAACCAATGCGAATTAAGGAATTAGCCTTAACATTAAATATTGGTAAAGATGAAAGGTCCCTACTAGACAATATATTAGGAGACCTTGTTAAAGATGGGAAGATCGTTCGGACAAATAGAGGGAGATATGCAACACCAGAAACCTATAATCTTATAGCAGGAACATTCCAAGGGCACCCTAAAGGATTTGGTTTTTTAATACCAGATGACCCAGAGCATAAAGATATATTTATTTCAGCAGATAGCATTAAAGGTGCCATGCACCGTGACCATATCATGTGCAAAATAATACGTCCAGAAAGCGAAGATAAAAGAGCTGAGGCAGAGGTTGTAGAAATACTTCAAAGAGGTCCAAGTAAGATTGTTGGTAGATATGAGCCAAGTGATCATTTTGGATTTGTCATCCCAGATGATAAAAAGTACTCCAGGGATATTTTTATTCCAAAAAAGATGGCAATGGGAGCTGTTTCAGGTCACAAAGTACTTGTTGAAGTAACAGATTGGGCAGAAGAGCGTCGTAACCCAGACGGCAAAATTGTGGCTATTATCGGCCATGTTAATGACCCAGGTGTTGATATCCTATCCATTATCTATCAATTTGACCTGCCAGTAGAGTTCCCAGATGAAGTCATGCAGCAAGTAGAATCTGTAGCAGATGAAGTCCTAGAACAAGACAAAAAAGGCCGAGAAGATATGCGCCAAGTTCCAATGGTTACCATTGATGGTGAAGACGCCAAGGATCTTGATGATGCCATATCATTTGAGAAATTAGATAATGGAAACTATAGGTTAGGGGTACACATTGCAGATGTTACTCACTACGTCAAAGATGGTAGTCCTATAGACAAAGAAGCTTATAGAAGAGGGACAAGTGTATACCTAGTAGACCGGGTTATTCCTATGCTGCCTCACAAGTTATCTAACGGTATTTGTTCTCTGAATGTAGGATCTGATAGGCTTGCTTTAAGCTGTATAATGGATGTTAATCCAAATGGAACAGTGGTTAACCACCGGATTGTTGAGACACTTATTAATATTGATGAGAGAATGTCTTATACAGATGTTAATAAAATTCTTACCTTTAAAGACCCAGTCTTAACTGAGCGTTATAAAGACTATGTAGAGATGTTTGAGGGCATGGAAGAGCTGGCCATTAGGCTTCGTAAAAAGCGTAATAAAAGAGGCTCCATTGACTTTGAATTTAAAGAAAGTAAAGTTATTGTAGATGAAAATGGCAAGCCAATTGATATTATAGCTTATGACCGTAACATTGCAACCCGTATTATAGAAGAATTTATGCTTTTATCTAACGAAACCATAGCGGAAGATTACTTCTGGCAAGAGAAACCCTTTATCTACCGATCTCACCAAGAGCCAGACCCAGAGAAAATAGAAAAACTAGGTACTTTTATTCATAACTTTGGATACAAAATCAAAGGAGCCAGAACAAAAGTTCACCCTAAGAATTTACAAAAAATCTTAGTTGATATAGAAGATACCCCAGAGGAAAACATTATTAGCCGCCTGGTGCTACGTTCTATGAAGCAAGCTAGATATACCCAGGAATGTGAAGGACATTTTGGTCTTGCAGCCACATACTATACGCACTTTACATCACCTATTCGCCGCTACCCAGACCTTCAAATTCATCGAAATATTAAGTACAATTTACAAGGCAAATTAAAAGGCTCCCTAGAATCAAAAATGATCAAACTCATGCCAGAAGTTGCTAAGCAAAGTTCTATAAGAGAAAGGGTAGCTGAAGAAGCAGAAAGAGAGACAATTCAGCTGAAAAAAGTTGAATATATGACCCCATTTATTGGTAGAGTCTATAAGGGAGTTATTACAGGAATTACCTCATGGGGTGTCTATGTAGAACTTCCAAACACAGTGGAAGGCCTTGTACACGTTACAGAAATGGACGATGATTACTATATTCACGATGAAGTTCACCACCAATTTATTGGAGAACGTACAAAGAAGATTTATAGGTTAGGAGACGCTGTCTATGTCAGACTCATCAAAACAAGTATGGAAAACCGTACCATAGACTTTAGTTTCATCACTGAAGAAGAAGCAGTGTTAGAAGCAAAAGAGGACGGATACGAGATCTAAAGCATAAAATACAAATTTTCAACCCAACTTCCAGAAGCTGATTAAAGCTCTGGAAGTTATTTTTTGAATAAAATTGCCATTTGTAAGAAAAAGTAAAACTTGCATAAGTTGAGATTTATGGTATACTAAGAGATGCAGTATTAATCATAACAGGGATAAAGGAGTGATCATGAATGGCTAAAGATAATGAAAGATTTAAGCTAATCGCACAAAACAAAAAAGCATATCATGACTACTTTATCGAAGAAAGTTATGAAGCAGGACTTGTGC
>CAYRAL010000180.1:0-3017 GCA_964422235.1 uncultured Candidatus Epulonipiscium sp.
GAAGGTCTACTGTGTTATCAGCATGTTCTCCTCCGTTTAAGATATTCATCATTGGCACTGGAAGCATTTTTGCATTGAATCCACCTAGATATTGAAAGAGTGGTAAGCCAAGAGCGTTAGCTGCTGCTTTAGCCACTGCCATAGAAACACCTAAAACTGCGTTAGCACCTAGTTTAGATTTGTTATGTGTCCCATCTATCTCAATCATGAGGTTATCAATACTTGCCTGGTCTAGTGCGTTCATTCCAATAAGTTGTTCTGCTATGATTTCATTGACATTATCCACAGCCTTAAGAACACCCTTACCTAGGTAGCGGTTCTTATCGCCATCTCTTAGTTCAATTGCTTCTAACTCACCTGTTGATGCTCCTGAAGGAACAATTGCAGATCCTAGGAATTCACCTTCAACAACTACTTCTACTTCTACTGTTGGGTTTGCTCTTGAGTCTAGTACTTCTCTTGCATATACGTCTGTAATTTCAATATAGTCTTTCATACGTCATACCCCTTTCAAAGATACATTTGGCTTATTATCTGCAATTAACTTAAAAATAATACCTTTGTTTTATTATTTCTTTTGTAACAAAGATTGGCCTGTCATTTCTGCTGGTTTAGACATGTCTAACATTTCAAGTAATGTTGGAGCAATATCTGCAAGCTTTCCACCTTCACGTAAAACATAATCTTTGTCATAGTTTACTAATATAAAAGGAACTGGATTAATGGTGTGTGCTGTAAATGGCTCGTTATTGCTATAATCAATCATTTGCTCTGCATTCCCATGGTCTGCACAGATAAACATAGAGCCATCTATCTCTAGAACTGCTTCATAAACTTGTCCTAAAGCCTTGTCAACTGCTTCAATAGCACCTACTGCTGCTTCTAAGAAACCTGTATGACCCACCATGTCGGCATTGGCAAAGTTAGCAACGATTAAGTCTGTTTCACCTGCTCTAATTGCAGCTGTTAGTTGGTCTGCTACCTCAAATACGCTCATTTCTGGTTGTAAATCATAAGTAGCTACCTTAGGTGATGGAATTAATGTACGGCTTTCACCTTCATTTGGCTCCTCAACCCCACCATTAAAGAAAAATGTAACATGAGCATATTTTTCAGTTTCAGCAATTCTAATTTGTGTTTTGTTATGAGCTGCAAGATATTGGCCAAGGGTATTATCCAGTTTTTGAGGTGCATAAGCCACTTCTACATTTGGTATGGTAATGTCATATTGTGTAAAACTTACAAAGGTGACATTTCGCCTTTCTACTGGAACTGCGTCAAATTCAGGGTCACAAAACATTCTTGTAAGTTGCCTTGCCCTGTCTGGCCTAAAATTACAAAAAACAACTGAATCATGGTCACAAACCTTAGCCACAGGCTGACCGTCTTTCATAATCACCGTTGGCAAAACAAATTCGTCATATACTTCTTGCTCATAAGAATTGGATACAGCTGTAATGGCATCACTTGCTACTTGACCTTTACCATTAACAAGAGCGTCATAAGCCGATGTCATTCTTTCCCAACGATTGTCACGGTCCATAGCGTAGTAGCGACCACTAACTGTAGCGATTTCTCCTATACCTATCTCATCTATTTGATCTTGTAATGCTTGTACAAAGTCTTTACCTGAAGCTGGGGGTGTATCTCTTCCATCTAAAAAAGGATGCACATATACTTTGTTTAAACCTTGCTTTTTAGCAAGCTCTAACATTGCGTATATATGTGTATTATGGCTATGGACACCACCATTAGATAGAAGTCCAAACAAGTGAAGAGCTGAGTTATTTTCTTTGCAATTTTGAACTGCCTTTAAAAAAGCAGTATTTCCAAAGAAATCTCCATCTTCAATTGACTTTGTAATTCTTGTTAACTCCTGATAGACAACTCGCCCTGCTCCAATGTTTAAATGACCAACTTCAGAGTTACCCATTTGCCCATCTGGAAGTCCTACTGCCATACCACTTGCATATCCCTTTTGCCATGGATATGTTGCCATAATGTGATCCATATTTGGTGTTTTTCCTACACATACTGCGTTATGGTCGCAGTTATCATTGAGGCCATACCCATCTAATATGAGTAATACCTTTGTCTTTTTTTGCATTCTATATCTCCTTACTTATAGTTAACAATACCGCCAAATGCGTCTGTTAAACTTGCTCCGCCTACTAGTCCACCGTCAATGTTGCCCATGTTGAATAATTCATTTGCGTTGCTACCATTTACAGAACCACCGTATTGAATACGAACTGCCTCTGCAACTTCTGTGCTGTAGATTTCTCCTACAACTTCTCTGATTGCTGCGCAAACTTCTTCTGCTTGCTCTGATGTAGCTGTTTTGCCTGTTCCAATTGCCCAAACTGGCTCATAAGCAATGACTGCTTTAGCTGCATCTTCTGCTTTAACATCTTTAAATGCGATTTTTGTTTGAATACGCATTAGATCGATTGTAATGTTTTGCTCTCTTTCTTCTAAAGTTTCTCCCACACAGATAATTGGGATTAGCTTATGCTCAATGGCTTTTAATACTTTTTTATTAACAGTTACATCTGTTTCTCCAAAGTACTGACGTCTTTCAGAATGTCCAAGAATAACATATTTAACCCCAAGCTCTGTTAGCATATTAGGTGCTAGTTCACCTGTAAATGCACCATTTTCTTCAAAGTACATGTTTTGAGCACCTACTTCAATATTGCTTCCTTTAACTGCTTCAAGGACTGCTGGAAGACAGACCGCTGTTGGACAAACTACAACATCAACATCTTCGCTATCTGCAACTTTCTTTAGTTGTTCGACTAAAGCAACTGCCTCTTGTGGTGTTTTATTCATTTTCCAGTTTCCTGCTATTATTTTCTTACGCATGTTATTTTACTCCTTTTTTATTATTATTCTTTTACTAATTTATTTAATGTTTATTATTTCTCGTCTGCTGCCATAATACCTGGTAAGTTTTTACCTTCTAAAAATTCTAGACTTGCTCCACCACCTGTTGAGATATGGCTCATCTTATCAGC
>CAYRAL010000180.1:3040-3712 GCA_964422235.1 uncultured Candidatus Epulonipiscium sp.
GTATCCTAATTGGATAACAGCCGCTACAGAGTCTCCCCCACCGATAACAGTTGTAGCATCTTTAAGCTCTGAAAGCTCTTCTGCTACTTTTAGTGTTCCTGTTGCAAAGTTAGGGAATTCAAATACGCCCATAGGTCCGTTCCAAACTACTGTTTTTGCACCGTCTAAAGCTTTGGTAAATATGTCGATTGTTTTTGGTCCAATATCAAAACCACTCCAGCCATCTTCAATTTCATCTACAACTTTAAATGCAGCGTCGTTAGAGAATTCTTGTGCTACAACATGGTCTACTGGAAGCAGTAATTCTACACCTTTATCTTTTGCTTTTTGGATCATCTCAAGTGCATATTCCATTCGATCTGCTTCTAAAAGAGAATTCCCAATTCCTAACCCTTGTGCTTTTTTGAAAGTGTAAGCCATTCCGCCACCAACAATAAGAACATCTACCTTATCAAGAAGGTTGTTAATAACGTTTATTTTGTCAGATACTTTAGCCCCACCTAAGATTGCTACAAAAGGACGTTCTGGCTTGTTAACAGCACTTCCTAAAAATTTAATTTCTTTTTCCATGAGGTATCCAACAGCGTTTTCATCCATAAATTTAGTAACCCCAACGTTTGAGCAGTGAGCACGATGTGCTGTACCAAATGCATCGTTAACAAAAACTTGGTT
>CAYRAL010000181.1:0-3683 GCA_964422235.1 uncultured Candidatus Epulonipiscium sp.
AGGTTAGGTGAGAATATGAAAACAATTACATTTGCCCTTGGTAAGGGGAGACTTGCAAAAAGTGCTATGGGCGTTTTAAATGAATTAGGTATAAGCTGCAAGGAAATGGAAGAAAAATCACGTAAGCTAGTCTTTACAAGTGATGATGGTCAGTATAAATTCTTTTTATGTAAAGTATCAGACGTACCAACTTTTGTGGATTATGGCGTTGCAGATATAGGAATTGTGGGTAAAGATACCATTGTAGAACAAGGTAAGAATGTTCTAGAAGTAATGGATACTGGCTTTGCAAAGTGTAAAATGGCAGTGGCAGGCAAGCCTGAAATGATGGAGAAATACAATAGCGGCGGGGCTATTCGGGTGGCAACAACATTCCCTAATATAACCAATGAGTTTTTTAATAATAAAAGAAAGCAAAATGTAGAAGTGATCAAATTAAATGGATCAGTAGAGCTAGCACCTATTGTCGGGTTATCAGATGTTATAGTAGATATTGTAGAATCAGGGGCTACCCTTAAAGAAAACGGAATGATAGTTTTTGAAGATATTTTTGATATTTCAGCAAGGGTCATTGTTAATCCGGCCAGTATGAAAATGGCTTATGCTGAGATTAATGAATTAACAGAAAAAATGAGAGAAAAGTTAAAATAATAAGCTGGAGGGGACAGGATCATGGTTAAGATTATTAAGGACGATGACTATATAAGCTTTTTTGAGAAACTAACCAAGCGTGCTCAGTTTGATGATGAAGAGTACGCAGCGGCAACCTCAGCCATTGTTGCAGAGGTCAAAAAAAATAAGGATCAAGCTCTTTTTATGTATACAGAGCAATTTGATAAGGTTAGCCTAACAAAAGAAAACATTAAAGTAACAAGAGAAGAAATAAAAGAGGCATATACTTTAGTTGATGAGAATATGCAGCGTATTATTAAGCGATCAGCGGATCGGATTAGAAATTTTCATAGCAAACAAAAAAGAAATAGCTGGATGGATTTAGATGAAACAGGCAGTATACTAGGTCAATTAGTCTTGCCAATGGAAAGCTGTGGTGTATATGTGCCAGGTGGTAAGGCGGCTTATCCTTCTTCAGTTCTTATGAATGTTATTCCCGCTCAAGTAGCAGGCGTAGAGAAGATTATAATGGTTACACCACCTCAGGCAGGTGGAAAGATTAACCCAGTGGTTCTTATTAGTGCAGATATTGCCGGTGTAACAGATATTTACAAAGTAGGCGGGGCCCAGTCTATAGCAGCTCTTGCTTTTGGCACAGAAAGTATTCCTAAAGTTGATAAAATAGTTGGACCTGGGAACATCTATGTAGCCTTAGCCAAAAGAGAAGTCTATGGCTATGTCAGTATTGACTCTATTGCAGGGCCAAGTGAAATCTTAATATTAGCAGATAAGAGTGCCAATCCTAAATACGTGGCTGCAGATATGCTATCACAGGCGGAACATGATGAACTTGCTTCATCAGTTGTGGTAACAGATTGTGAAGAGCTAGCTCAGGCCATTGCTAAAGAAGTAACCATACAAACCAATCAGCTTTCTAGAAAAGAAATTATAGAAAAGTCCCTTAGAGATTTTGGAGCTATAATCGTGACCAAAACCATGGACGAGGCTATTCAGATTTCTAATGATATTGCACCAGAACACTTAGAAATTGCCACAGATGATCCTTTTGCCCTGCTTCCCAAAATCAAAAATGCAGGGGCCATATTCCTAGGACACTATACACCAGAGCCAGTTGGAGATTATATGGCAGGACCCAATCATGTCCTTCCCACTAATGGAACAGCAAGGTTTTTCTCCCCACTTTGTGTGGATGATTTCATTAAAAAACCTAGTATTCTTTCCTTTACCAAAGAATCCTTAAAACCTCTTTATAAGGATGTAATCGATTTTGCAGAAAGTGAAGCATTAACAGCTCATGCTAATGCTCTGAGGGTCAGATATGATCAATAAAAAAGCATATATTCGTGAAGATTTAATAGGTTTTACGCCCTATCAAGCAGACCACCTGACAGGGGTTATTAAGTTAGACGCCAACGAAAACCCTTATGCAATGGATCATCTTGTAAGGGAAAAGATTATGAATTGGTTAAGTGAGAATGAAAGTTTTAGTGTTTATCCAGATTCCAATTGTCTAGATCTTAGAAAGTCCATCGCTCACTATTATCAAGTAGAGGATAATCAAGTCGTGTGCGGTGTCGGTTCAGATCAGCTAATAGATTGTATGGTTCGTGGGATTCTTATGCCAGGAGATGCTGTTATTTACCCGGATCCATCTTTTAGTATGTATCAATCAGTTATTAGCTTAAATCATGGTAAGGGGATACCTGTTCCTTTGAACCGTGACTTTTCCTATAACATAGAAGCAATGATACAAGCATGTCATGACCATGATGCCAAGATACTTATATTATGTACACCCAATAACCCAACGGGAAACAGTCTATCCATAGATGAAATAAGGCAAATAGCTCAAGCTGTAACTTGCCCAATTATGGTAGATGAGGCTTATGGGGAATTTACCAATGAGAGTGCGATCTCCTTAATAAATGAATTTGAAAATATTGTGGTTTTAAGAACCTTTTCTAAGGCTTATGGTCTTGCGGGGCTAAGGATTGGTTACGGAATAGGTAGCCAAAAGGTTTTATATCCCATAGAAATCTCAAAGCCACCCTATAATATTAATACATTCACACAAATGGTTGCTCAGACTGTCATAGAAAATTCAGCGCCTTATAAAACTCACATTGAAGATATGAAAACCCAAAGAGAAAAGATAAAAGAGGCTTTAGAAGAAATGGCCATTAAAGTATACCCATCAGATGCTAACTTTTTGCTGATAGAATGTGATAAAATAGAGCTAGATGAGTATTTAAAAACTAAAAACATATATATTAGGGCAATGCAGATACGGGGCAAAAAAATGTACCGTATTTCTGTGGGAACCAAAGAGCAGAACCAGTTAGTTCTAGAGGGTATTAAGGAGGCTATTAACTAAATGGAGAGAAAAGCGAGTGTAGAACGGACAACTTTTGAAACAGATATTAAAATGGAACTCCTCATAGACGGACGAGGGAAATCAGAAATTGACACAAGAATTCCTTTTTTAGACCATATGCTAATCCTTTTTTCAAAGCATGGTTTATTTGACCTAAAGGTAAAAGTAAATGGGGATATTGAAGTAGACTCTCATCATACCATAGAAGATACAGGCATTGTTTTAGGACAGTGTCTTGCTAAGGCCTTAGGGGATAAAAAGGGAATTCGCCGCTACGGAGATATTATGCTGCCCATGGATGAAACTTTGATTCTTTGTGCACTAGATCTTTCGGGGAGACCTTATTTAGCCTTTGATGGTGAATTTACAGTGCCAACAGTGGGTGGATATGATACTGAAATGGTAGAAGAATTCTTTAGAGCAGTATGTCTAGGTGCAGGTATTAACATGCACATTAAAATAATGGCAGGAAAAAATAACCACCATATGATTGAGGCCATATATAAAGCTTTTGGAAGGGCACTAGATATTGCAACAAGCCTTGATCCACGAGTTGAAGGCGTACCTTCTACAAAAGGAATATTGTAAAATGAGACTTAATTCATATAAAAAATAAATTCGGAGGAAGAAAATGATATTATATCCTGCAATAGATATTCAAGATGGGAAGTGTGTA
>CAYRAL010000182.1:0-3682 GCA_964422235.1 uncultured Candidatus Epulonipiscium sp.
CCTAATGAATTCTTTTATTTAGCAACTGAACCTTAATCTCTTCTACACCCTTTTCCTCCCCGATAACACCTGTATTACTATCTTCTGTCTTAACATCTAATATATAGTTAATCTTTTTGACATCAATTTCTGCAGAATTAGCATTGTTTTTCACTAATAATGTATATTGGTTTGCTTTTAGTTTGGAATGAGGCTCTAGGTTTACTGTAATTAAAATACTACCCTTTAACAGATCTCTATAATTTTCTCCTTCTAACATAACATGCTGAGGGAGAGTAACAAGAATATCTTCCCCATTCTTTTCAATTGTTAAGTTCTTCAAATATGGTCCCATATTATTAATGCTTGTAATCTTGCTTTGCCCCCCAACTTTTTCAATATTATAAACCTTCGGCGCCTCTTTAAGTTGGTATATTTCTTTACTATTGATATCTGATGATAAGTCTTCATCTTTGATTTTAAATACAAACTGAGTCTCCGGAATAACAATTTCAAGACCCAAATCTGTATCATCTATAACATAAGCTTTATTACTTACATCTATATCTAAAGCCAATTGCAGCTGCCCTATAGGGTCTGCAGAACACAATTCAGGATAATTTACGGTTGTTGTTGTATCTATCCTAATAAATGGTCCCATTACTGTTTCCACTTGGGCCCCGCCTTTAGTAGATGCTTTTACCGCTACATAGTATATTCCTGGATCATTAGGGATTTCCACCTTTCCGTTCATCGTAACCGACTTTATATCTTTTGTTTCTGTTACCTTTGAATATGAAAAACACTGGTCAAATAACCTACTTAAATTAATCGTCTTATCAGTTTCTTGGATAGTGCTACCTTGCCCATATTTATATGTCCATGGCCCCTTACTTTTTGGCCGCATAAACATTTCCAATGCCCCTAGCCCCCCTATATTATAATATTCAATATAAATTGGATACTTTACTCCTTCTTCTAACTTAATAGGTTTTGAATTAGGTACAGTAGCTAGATAGGGCGCAGATGGTTTTAAAGAATCCACAAGTACATTGGTTTTAGCATCTCCCTCTGCATCAGGGGTAATAATATGAGCATAAGCACCATCGTCTACAAAAAAAGCAAAATAATACTCTCCTGAAGGTTGCTCTTTTGGGAGTTGGAAATACCCCCACATTTGACGTATTTCCCTTATGTCTCCATCTTTAAATGCATCACTTGTAGGAGCAAAAAAAGCGTGGGAATGGGCTACTCTAGGCGAAACATCAGAACTTTGCTCATATCCCATAACATATCCCTTGCGGTCTTCTTGAGCCCCTTGAAGCTCATCATCTTTTGTGGCAATAGGATGCTGAAATAAAATAGTTTTATTCTTCCATCTTAAATCATGCTTATCTACATGACTATCTATACTATATGAATTATAACGCTGTATCCATAATCCTTGTGGGTTTTGGCTAGTAACTTCCCCTTCCCCACTGGTTTGTTCAATTTCTGGCTCTCTCCATTCTCCAGCTTTAACCTTTTCCTCAAAAGCCTCTATTTCTTCTTCACTGATTGTTACTGGTCCCCTTAAAATCTGAACTTTAGTTCCATCTGGATTTAAATCTTTCCCCTTTATTTCAAAGTTAGCATACCTATCAGCACCATGTAATACGACAAAGTTTTTGTCTGATTCCTCAGTCTTATGAAATTGATATTCATCTTCTACAGTTTGTGGTTTTTCAGTTGTATAGCTATAATTAATTTCTGGATTTTCTTGATTTGGGAAGACCTTTAAATTAATTTCAGGATATTCTCCCCTTACCTGTACAACAAATTTATCCATAAAAAATCTAGCACCATTACCATCATTAATAGGGCTTATCCAACCACCTAAAAAGTCCATTTCTCCTGTGTTATGGTACTTTACTTTATATTTCATCTTTCCTTGTAAACGGTAAATGCCATTGCCTTCTCTTTTAATCGTTAAAGGGCTACTTTGAGTAGAACTATTTTTATCAAAAAAGAATTCATGATTAATTGTAAGACCTATTTGATTCTTTCCTATTATTTTAATATTATTAAATTCTCGTTCTCTCTTGCCATCATGAGATAATAATGTAATCTTGTTATCAACCAGCTCTACTCCTACAGGCAAAGTTTCGTTATAAAGAAGACTGGCAATAGGTACCTCTGCAATATTAATTTTAGAAGTATCTTGCATGATATCCTGAATAATTTCATCAAATGCCCTTGATAATTTCTCCGTAGTATCTATACCCGTATATCGTCCTGCTAGTTTTCCTCCAGTGTCATTTACATCCCTTTTTGTAATCCAGTGAATCCTGGCTCCATCATATTTGGAGTTTAATGTAATATTAGCATTGTCTTTTGCGTACACAATAATCTCTTTATTACTAATATTAACATTTTCACTATCCAAGGCCATTTCAATCATCCCTTGAATATTGTTATAATACGAAACCCAGCAACCGCAGTCTTCATGGCGATGGTTCCAAAAATCATCTTCTAACTCCTGACTATATACAATGGGCGTATTCGTCCAGCATTCGTTAACTTTCATATTATCATCCCAAAAAGGCATAACGTAAATATGGTGCAGCACAGTTTGATTAAGCATATTGTGAATCCCTAATCTTATCTCCTCTTCAACTTCCTTGCTATCACTAACATCTGTTACAAAATAAATATGTTTAGGTTCTGAATAATGTTGCAGCTGGGATGGTGTTAATATTAAATCTATATCTGTCGTTATTTCATCAACTTTACCTTGAATACTTTTAGCTCCTGATAATGCATTTCTTGAAATTGTCGATTCTGCATCTAAACTCGTGTCCCCATCTATTGCATAAACACTCAATCCATTTGCTAAACTTAGCATTATTACTAAACATAATGAAATTAGTTTACATACCTTATTTTTCATATTTTCCCCCTTTATTACTATTATTTTCCCCTTCTACTTTTCATCTTACCTAAGCTTTCGGAAGATGTCAAGCGAGTTGTCGTACAAAGTTAGTGTCAAGTAATAGTTGGCAAAACCTTATCTTTTTTTAACATACGATTTTTATCCTATAATTAAGGCTTACCTTAACCTAAATTTTTTCACTTAATAGTTCGTTTTTATAATAAAACCTAAAAATTCTAACACTAATTAAAGCAATGGATTTCCACTGCCTGTCAATGATAACTCAACATACTTTGAATTGCCCTACGTCCATTTGTTACAGATGACCCCACAAAAGGCATTCCACCTGTTCTTGGATATCGGTATCCCTTACCATCCTTTTTAGGCGCCTTAGCGGCGCTTAGAATCTCTTGGACCTCCCCTGTATATATTTCTGGAAGGATTATTACTGAAATCCCACTAATCTTTTCGTACAACCCATTAGTTGCTTTTACGGTTAAAATTTTACTTAGTTTTTCCGCACCACTTTTACTCCAACTGCCCTTTATGTTTTTCATTCTTTGGGCTATTATATCGCAAATTTGATGCTCCATTGTTCCTAAGTTTCTATATACAACTCCGGCAGGAGGTAGGGGTATATCAAGGCCCCTTTGTTGATAAGGGATAATACCTTCCTTATTGTTATATAGATAGTTATAAAGCGCTGTAAGCCTTTCGTTTTCTTTATAATCTGTTGCTTGAACAGCCAATTCGTTGATGTATTCTAGTGCATCATCAACTTTTTTCCCCTTT
>CAYRAL010000183.1:0-3679 GCA_964422235.1 uncultured Candidatus Epulonipiscium sp.
GAACTATGCTTATAGCTTTAAGTGTCTTTGTATATTTAAAAGATCCATTCAATGGGCCAATTTTACCTTGTATATTCAATAAAATAACAGGATTTTACTGCCCTGGTTGTGGGATGACCAGAGCAGTAAATTCCTGTTTTAAATTTAAATTTTATCAAGCCCTAAGGTTTAATGCATTGTTATTTATAATCCCTATAGGTCTAGGGGCTTATTATTTTGCAAACCATATGCAAAAACCTAAAACAGCCAAAACAATCCTTATTATAATGATTGTTTTGGCTGTGGGATATGGTCTTTTAAGGAATACACCTCAGTTTAGCTTTTTAGCACCCATTTCAAATAATAGCTTTTAGTTTTGTCCCTCGACTAAATGGTATAAGGTCTTAACAAGAACGCCTGTAGCGCCTTTTGGTAAATAGCCGTTTGCTTTGCTAAGGAATGAAGTACCAGCAATATCTAAGTGAACCCAAGGCTTATCATCTACAAATTCTTGTAGAAACAAGCCAGCAGTTATAGTGCCAGCACCTCTACCCCCAGTATTTATTAAATCCCCAACAGTTCCTTTAATAAGCTCTTTGTAATCGTTATGAGTGGGAAGTTGCCAAATATATTCTCCTGCTAATTTTGAGGCATTGATAACTTGACTCATGAGCTCATCATTGTTGGTAATAGCACCAGTGTAGGTATGGCCTAAGGCTACAACACAGGCTCCCGTAAGTGTTGCCACGTCTATTACTTTGTCTGCTTTTTCTACAGTTGTAGCGTACCACAGAGCATCAGCCAGAGTAACCCTACCTTCAGCATCAGTGTTTAGTATTTCAATGGTCTTGCCTGACATGGAGCCAATGACATCCCCAGGCTTATAAGCTATTCCAGAGAGCATATTTTCGCAGGCAGCTACAATCGCAACGACATTTTGTTTAAGCTTTGCTGTAGCAATTGCTTTCATAGCACCTATGACTGCCGCTGAACCAGCCATATCAGATTTCATATCAACCATACTATCTGTCGGTTTAATGGAATATCCGCCGGAATCATAAGTAAGGCCTTTCCCTACAAGAGCAATTTTTTCATGACTATCTGGATCTCCATTCCAAGTCATTACAATAAATTGTGGTTCGTGAGCAGACCCTTTTGAAACAGCTAAGAAAGCTTTCATTCCTATTTCAGACACTTCATCTCTTCCATAAACGTCTACTTTAACCCCAAGAGGCTTTAATGCTTTTTTAGCAGCCATGGAGAGTTTTTTAGGTGTAAGAGTTATAGCAGGCTCATTAACTAAATCCCTTGCTAAAAAAACACTATCAATAAGTAGATGTGCTTGATCTATAGCAAGTTGAGCGGCTTCTTTTTTCTCGTCTAATACATTCATATAGACATTATTAACAGTTGGGATAAGCTTTTTTTCTGTTAGATACTTTTCGAAGCCATACTCTGATTGCAGCAACCCTTCAGCAATAGCCTGAACTGCTTGATCATAGCAGAGGTTTTTAAATTTTTTCACTGTAATATTTACACTCTTTACCTTTAATCTCATAAGTTCTTTACCGAGCTTATAAAAAGCTCTTGTAAGGGAATCTATGGTGAGTTTATCTTCCTTACCAAGTCCTGCTAAAATAATATTGCTGCCACGATATGATACATCAGCATAAATATCACCAGCTTTAGCTTTAAATAAATCGTTTTCTGTAATAAAATTATAAAGTTCTTTAGATTCCTTAATATCTGTATATCCTTCAAAGAGAGTTATAATTTCAACTAATCCGCCGTTACCAATATGAAAATTCATTTAATTCACTCCAATTCTTTTAATCATTAATATGGTCTTACATGTTATTATAACAGAAGTTAAGTATAAGGACTAATAATAATATGCTATAATAGTGAGGTAAACATTGTTACAGTACCCACAAACTAGGGGAGGAAAGACATGTATAATATAGTTGATTTATTAGATAAACTTATTATTTTAGAACAAAAGGGATCTGAAATGTATAGATTAATAAGCATTATGGAAGGCCTTGATAAAAAGATTAAAGTGGTAGCTAGGGTCTTGGCTAACGAAGAAAAAAGACATGAACAAATATATAGAAATTATAAAGATAAGATAGAGAAAATGGATCTGCCTTTTATTGATTTTGATATTTATGATAAGGCATCTAATCTGATTAATAATTTTAACTATCCGGTTTCAGAGAATATGAAAGATATACAAGAATTACTTAGTTTTGCCTTAGATTTTGAAAAACAAAGTATTTCACTCATAATAAGTATACAAGGATTATTAATTAGGGACACAAATGATTCATCATCAATTACCTATAAAGTGTTAACCCAAATCATCAAGGAAGAGGAAAAACATATAGAGGACATTGAAAGATTTATACATTAAGTGCTATAATATAAGTAAGTGTAACTTACAAGAGGAGGAAGCGAAATGGATAATTTAGTTATCACAATTGGACGCCAGTATGGAAGTGGGGGCAGGGCAGTTGGTAAGGCACTTGCTAAAGCCTTAAATATTCGGTGCTACGATAAAGAACTATTAGTTGAGGTAGCCAAAGAAAGTGGCTTTTCCGAGTCTGTTCTTGAAAATTATGATGAAAAATCAGTCAATAGTTTTTATTATTTTCAAACGGGTATGTATAGTACGACCCAACTACCCTTACATCATCAACTATTTATTGCACAATTAAACACCATTAAAGATATTGCAGAAAGAGAATCTTGTGTTTTTGTGGGAAGATGTGCAGACTATGTTTTAAGTGAACATGGTAATTGTGTCAATGTTTTTATACACTCAGACGAAGAAACTAGGATAAAAAGGGCAACCCAGGATTATGGTGTGGGGAAGAAGGATGCAAAAAAAGCAATTCATAAAGTTGATAAGCAAAGAGAGGCTTATTACAACTTTTATTCCACTAATAAGTGGGGAGAATTAAGTAACTATCATCTTTGTATAGATAGTGCAATTGGAATTGAAAACACAGTTAAGATTATACAAGAATATATTTCTATGAGATAAAAAGATAGCACAAAGCTAAGGGATGAGACAAGGGCTTTGTGCTATTATGTTATGAGGAGGGCTTATGAAGGGGAAAAACTGGACAATGGTAGTGATGATTATTATAGGAGCTGTTTTAGGTTTTATAATGGGAATTTGGGGTGGTAAGATTTTAAAGTATTTATTAAAAGGTCAGGACATCCCTTTTTTGGCTGTCTTTACAATATTTATTGTAGTGTTTTATATTTCTGTAGCAATACATGAACTAGGCCATTTTGTTGCATTTATTTATAACAAAATAGGGGTGAGAATGTTAAATATCACTATATTTAGTTTTATATTTGATGGCTTAAAGTGGAATTTCGCTTTTAATCGTAACGGAGCAGGCGTTGGAGGAATAGCAGTTCCAAACTTAACAATTATAGCCAATGAAGAAGAGTTTAATAAGATGCAAAAGGGGTGTGCAAATGCTATATTATGGGGACCTATAGTGAGCCTGATGGGGGTACTAGTAGGTGGTATACTATCCACCATCAATGGTTACCCTAGAGTAACTGGAATAGCACTTATTATTATTAATCTAATACTGTTTTTCAGCTGTTTTATTAAAATGGATGGTGTCTACGGCGACTTCCCTGCCTATAAAGCCTACAAAGAAGATGATTTTTTTGCAGC
>CAYRAL010000184.1:0-3666 GCA_964422235.1 uncultured Candidatus Epulonipiscium sp.
ATCACTTGTGGGACAATAAATAAAATCATCATGACAAATATTGTAATTCCTAAGGCATATGTCATTATGATCGATATTGCCCTCTTATGCTGATCGACCCATTTAAATTTTTCAGATAGGCCCTTTAGTAAGGAATCTTCAATAAACCTAAGTAAAATATTTAAGACAAATGCAAGGCATATCCCTATTATTAAAGGGGATATTAGCCTCATTATATACGATAGAGTCTCTGTAACAATTTTAATATTAGATAATGCTAGATACACAACAATAATATAAGTTGACACAAAAATATATCTTTTAACCTGTTTATCTATTATAATCATTCCTCTTTCATTTCGTAGTTTAAATTCTTAGATTTGATAATAGCACTATAGTCTAAATTTTACAAGTTAAATTAGTGCAAACTTATTAAGTTTATGCCTAAGATACACCCCTATGTTTTATAGCTAATCCTTTTAGAAAATTTCTAACATAACGATCGCCACATTCCATATAGTTTTTATGACCTTCTTTTCTAAAAACGGCACTTAATTCCCCTTTAGATAGTGTAACACCCGCTAGTTCTAAAATCTCTAACATATCTTCACTTTTCAAAGCTAAAGCTATTTTAAGTTTCTTTAAGACCACATTATTAATACTTCTTGGATTCTTAATTGCGAGTATTGGTTTTTCACTTTGCCCTGGTTTGGGCTCTTGTCTTCCTCTCTTAAATATAATAAAGCCATTTAAAAAAGATTCTAATTCAAGGTTGCTACATTGCATATCTTCATCTTCTGGTGACTCCAGTCCTATGTCTTCGTCATAATCCCTGCTGTCTGATTTTGTCAGAATTTCTTGTAGTTCATCTTTGCTTATTTCAGTTCCACCTAGTTTAAATATCTCCACCATATCTGTATCTTTTATATCTAGGGCATACCTTAGTCTAATTAATATATCACTGTTTGTCATTTTCATCCTCCAAATTTAAAATATAAATTTATTATAGCATACTATTGCTTTATTAATTAGATAATATAAAAGCAGTCCTTTTAAACAAAGACTGCTTGTATATTAAACTATTTAATAATCCTATACTCCCCTATAATCGGTAGTTCTTCAGCCTTACCACCAAAAGCATTAACCATTCCCACTATCCCAAAAATGAGTGCCGCAAGATTAAAAAGTGGTAATATGACCCATCCTATAAAAGGAACGTAGCCTAGTGCTACCCTACCTACTATAGCAACAATCCAAAGTAACAAGGATTGATTGGCGTGAAATTTCCCGAATTCTGACTCCGGGCAAACCATTAGTGGTAAAAAGAAAATTAAATAAGCTAGACCAGCTATGGTTTTATTTTTCTCTATGTCTCCATTAGTATAGCTAACTATTTCATCTAAAACTGGTTTATTTTGTTCTGATTCCATTATTATTCCCCTCTTTTTTTATATTATATCAAGTTTTCAGGCTTTTGTCATTGTAAGACATGGATTTTTATAACCATTTCTTCTTTTTAAATAATTCAACTATAGTATTGCATGGTTGACAATATAATGATATAATCCACTAAAAGATATACTATAAAATTTGATTTTTATGTTAAAGGGGAGTAACTAGCTAACATACGCGATAAAGTCAACAACCGTTAGGTCACCGGCCTTTCTGGCTTTATCCTTTGATTAATCAAAGATGTGAGACCTTTAGCGAATTTTTACACTATAAGACATCTTGTAATGTAAAGCTTTGCTAAAGGTCTTTTTTAATTTGCAAGTATATTTTTGATTTTTGCACACAATAGACTTAAAGAAAGAGAGAGGATGTGTAATATGTGGTTTTCAAAATCTGAGAAGGATGTTCTAAGTGAACTAAAGGTAGACCCTAAGATTGGTCTTACAAGCAAGGAGGCCGATACAAGACTTGAAAAGTATGGGGAAAATAAACTTAAGGCAAAGCCAAAGAAAAGTTTTATTGCATTATTAATGGGACAACTTAAGGATGTTTTAATCTATGTGCTCTTGGCTGCCACTGTGGTAACTTTTGCAATTGGAGAATATGTAGATGCGGTTATTATTCTTTTAGTTATTGCCTTAAATGCAGTCATAGGGGTTATCCAGGAGTATAAGGCCGAAAAGGCTATTGAGGCACTTCAACAAATGACTACCCCAAAATCACTTGTTAGACGTGATGGCGATCTTATAGAGGTCAATTCCGAAAAACTGGTACCAGGTGATATTGTCATTATTGATGCTGGTAGGTATATCCCAGCCGACCTTAGGCTAATAGAGAGTGCCAACCTTCAGATAGAAGAATCCGCCCTAACAGGTGAGTCTGTGCCTTCTGATAAGGATGCAACATTAATTCATACGGATCCTAAAACACCAATAGGCGATAAATCCAATATGGCATTTATGTCTACACTTTCTACCTACGGAAGAGGTGAAGGGATTGTTGTTGCAACAGCTATGGACACAGAAATTGGTAAAATAGCTAAAATACTTGATGAAGATTCTGATGAAATGACACCACTTCAACGACGATTAGATGAACTTGGTAAAGTGATTGGATTTTTAGCTATCGGTGTTTGTGCCCTTATCTTCGTCATTGCTCTCATTCAAAAGAGAGATTTATTTGAAATGCTTTTAACTGCCATTAGTTTAGCAGTTGCAGCAATTCCTGAGGGACTAGCTGCTATTGTTGCAATTGTTCTTGCACTTGGTGTTACAAGAATGTCTAAAATTAATTCCATCGTTAAAAAGCTAACGGCTGTTGAAACACTTGGCTCAGTCAATATTATCTGTTCTGATAAAACTGGGACTTTGACACAAAACAAAATGACCGTTATAAAACACTATACAATGAATGATCTTCAAGAGGTCCCCACTGAAGTAAAAGATCTTAAGCTTTCTAAAGACAATGAACTTCTTATTAAATCTTTTGTTTTGTGTTCAGATGCTACCTATGAAAACGGGGAAGGAACTGGTGATCCGACAGAAATATCCTTAGTCGTCTTAGGTGATAAATACAATCTTACCCGCAAAAATCTAAACTTAGAACATGAGAGAGTTTCTGAAAATCCTTTTGACTCAGATAGAAAACTTAT
Organism: uncultured Candidatus Epulonipiscium sp.; assembly: GCA_964422235.1. GTDB lineage: Bacteria > Bacillota > Clostridia > Lachnospirales > Cellulosilyticaceae > JAAYSX01. The sequence continues at coordinate 3,083 of CAYRAL010000184.1, forward strand.
GTCAACCCTTAACAAGGAAGGTGACAATTACAGAGTTTACACGAAGGGTGCTATTGATAACCTACTTACTATTTCAAACAATGCTTTAATTAACGGCGAGGTTGTTCCACTAACCGAAGATATGAAAGCTAATTATTTAAAAATAACTAATGAAATGTCTGATGAGGCCCTTAGAGTTCTAGGTGTTGCATTTAAAGATACAGATGGGGTAATTGACCCTAAGGAAATGGAAAATAACCTAACAATTATTGGATTTGTCGGAATGATTGATCCGCCAAGGCTAGAAGTTAAGGACTCTATTCGAGAAGCAAAGCTGGCAGGTATTACCCCTGTTATGATTACAGGTGACCACAAGAACACAGCTGTTGCCATTGCTAAGGAACTTGGAATTGCTACTTCTATAGAGCAATGCTTAACAGGCCCTGAAATAGATGCAATATCCGATGAGGAGTTCTCAAGAATAATCAACGATTACACTGTTTTTGCTAGGGTTTCCCCTGAGCATAAGGTTAAAATAGTAAGGGCATATAAGGCCCAAGGTAATATCGTATCCATGACAGGTGATGGATACGATATTACCTTGG
>CAYRAL010000185.1:0-3655 GCA_964422235.1 uncultured Candidatus Epulonipiscium sp.
AGTGTCACCTTGACATGGTGGAAGCCGTAGGTTCGAGTCCTATACTGACCATAAACAAATACCCCCTTGCTTAATCCTAAGTGAGGGGGTATTTTACTTAGTCCATAAACTGACATATAATAAGATATAAAGAACTAAAAAGATGAAAAGAGGTAGAAAATGCCAGAAATTTATTTTCCAAATTTAAATATTCAAATAAAACATTTAAATCGTGTTGCATTTAGTCTGTTTAATTTAGATGTCTATTGGTATGGAATTATTATTACATTAGGCATAATAGCAGGGCTAACATTAGCACTTCATATTGCAAAAAAAACAGGGCAAGATGAAGAAATTTATATAGATTTTTTAATGTATGCTATAATTTTTGCGTTTTTAGGAGCTAGAATATATTATGTTATATTTAGCTTAGAGGATTATATGCAAAACCCTATAGAAATTTTTTATCTAAGGGAAGGTGGCCTGGCTATATATGGTGCTATAATCGCATCTGCTATTGTTGCAATAATATTTACCAAGAGAAAAAAAATATACTTTGGTCAGTTTGCAGATACAGCTATATATGGTCTAATCATAGGGCAAGTTATTGGAAGATGGGGGAATTTTGTTAATAGAGAAGCGTTTGGAGACTATACAAACTCCCTATTTGCTATGCGCCTTATAAAAGATCAAGTAGATGCACCTATAACACAAAAGATTCTTGAAAATCTACAAACGATTAATGCTACAACTTATATTCAGGTACATCCAACGTTTTTATACGAGTCATTATGGAATTTAGGTCTTCTAATCATTCTCCTGATTTATTTAAAGCATAAACGTTTTGAAGGAGAAATCTTATTTCTATATTTAATTGGATATGGAATTGGACGATTGTGGATTGAAGGGCTGCGTACAGATCCATTACTACTTGCTGTACTTCAGATTCCAGTATCACAAGTGGTATCAGGAGCCATTATAACCATTGGGATTATAGGTCTTATACTTGGTAGGAAGCGAGATAAAAGATAAAGAGATTCTATTAATTGGCAATTATTGTTGATTTATCCCATATGTGGTGGTATAATGATAAAACACTAAGAAAATTAATATATTCTTAAGATAACGGGGATTGAAAATGGAGGGATTGGCTGTGACTCATATTATAAAAAACATTGAGATGTTACAAGAACGTTTAAATAAAATGATTACTAATAATAGTGATAATATGGAGTTATACGAGATTAGTACAGAGTTAGATAATTGGATTGTACAATATTATAAAGAAAAGCAAACAATTTTAAACTAAATAAACCACATTAACGAGTGAGATATTATATCTCACTCGTTTTTTGTACTTTATTTATAATATACCTTGAAATTTTACTGAAAACATACTACAATTAAAGCAGAGTGGTAGAGAGTGGTGGAAAGTGGTAGAAAGTAGGTATTGAAGGTGCTAAGTGGGAGGTAACCATGTTTATTGGAGAATATAAACACAGTATAGACAATAAGAACAGAGTTACCATTCCATCTAAATATAGAGATGGTTTAGGCGATGTTTTCATGCTTACTAAAGGCCTAGACAATTGTTTATCTATATATCCTTATTCAGAATGGACTATTTTTGAGCAAAAACTAAAAGGTTTGCCACTTACAAACCAAAATGCTAGAAGATTCACTAGATTTTTCTTATCCGGCGCAGTTGAGTGCAACATTGATAAACAGGGAAGGGTTTTGCTCACACCCTCTTTAAAAAGTTATGCAGGTGTAACAAAAGATGTCTATTTTATTGGAATGGGCGACAGAATTGAAGTGTGGAGTAGCGCTGAATGGGATAAATATAATGAAGATGATTTTGATGCCAATGAACTTGCTGAACAAATGGCTGAGTTAGGTATATAGAATGAGGTGGATAGTTAATGGAATTTCATCATGTGTCAGTATTATTAAATGAATGCATAGATGGTTTAAATATCAAACAAGACGGTATTTATGTAGATGGCACTTTAGGAGGAGCAGGACATTCAAAAGAAATATGTGCTCATCTAAGTGAAGATGGCCAATTAGTTGGTATAGATCAAGATCTAAATGCAATAAATGCTTCAAGAAAAAGATTAGCAGATGAAAAGTGCAAAGTGACATTCGTTGAAAGTAATTTTGTAGATGTTAAAAAACAACTGCAGAAAGTTGGCATATCTGAAATAGATGGAATGTTACTGGATTTAGGAGTTTCCTCCCACCAGTTAGATGAACCAGTACGAGGATTTTCATATATGCATAATGCACCACTTGATATGCGAATGGATCAAAACACTGATTTAACAGCATATGAGGTCGTTAATAAATATTCAGAAGAAGAGCTAGATGAAATAATTAAAAAGTATGGGGAAGAAAAATGGTCAAAAAGAATTGCTCAGTTTATCTGTGACCATAGGGTGGACAAGCCTATTGAAACAACATATGAATTGGTTGAAATAATAAAAAAGGCAGTTCCCAAAGGAGCCAGAAGAGATGGGCCCCATCCAGCAAAACGTACATTTCAAGCAATTCGGATTGAGGTAAATAATGAATTAGGGATTATAGAAAATACAATTTTAGATATTGTAAAGATATTAAAGCCTGGAGGGAGATTGTGTATCATCACCTTTCATTCCTTAGAATTGTTAAACAAACCTATAAACAACTGGACAATCCATGTACTTGTCCTAGAGAGTTTCCAGTTTGTATATGTCATAAAAAATCTGAAATAAAAATTATAACAAGAAAGCCTATATTACCGTCAGACAAAGAAATTGAAGAGAACTCAAGATCTAGAAGTGCTAAGCTTAGAATTTTGGAAAAACGATAATTTAAGGGGGATAGAGATGGCTAATCAACGCTATAATACGACTGCAAATTACAATTATGGGAGCACTGCACCAGATATATACAGGGAAGTTCCTATGCCAAAAGCACCTAAAACTCAAAGAGAAAAAAAATCAAGGGTAGAGCGTAAAGAGGAAAGACGACAAAACTTTAAAAAAAGATTAAGTTTTACTTTCAGTGCCATAACCATATTTATAGCATGCACTGCATTCGTGTGGGGATGTGCCGTCGTAGCATACAAAGAACATGAACTAAAACAAGTTAAAAGTGAGATTAGAGAATTAAAAAGCCAAGTTAATACAACCAAGGCGCTGATCGCTTCATCTACAAATTTAGATCATATTAAAGATAGGGCTATCAATGAACTGAATATGGCAGAACCTCTAACCCACCAAATTATATTTTTAGACATTGCAAAAACAAGTTATGCAGTAATAGAGTAGCAAATAAAAACAAACAACTATAGGCTGGTGAGTAATATGAGTGGTACAAGCAGTATGAGGGCAAAAAAGAGAAATCGAGATAAACATATTAAAAAAGCTACGCATAGAATTTTAGGCTTAGCTTTTTTGTTTAGTGTAATGAGCTTTGGACTTTTTGGTAGAGTGGCCTATTTAAAGATTGCTAAAGGTGATGAGTTTGAAAAGAAAGTGACACTACAGGCGGCAGGTATAGAGTATGATGTGCAACCCCTACGAGGGAAAATTGTAGATCGTAACGGGAAAAATATGGTTGTTAGTGCAATTGCATATGATGTTATATTAGATCCTTATATGTTGTTGCAAAGCAGTGAGAAAGAACAGGAGGA
>CAYRAL010000186.1:0-3621 GCA_964422235.1 uncultured Candidatus Epulonipiscium sp.
ACTTATAAGAGCCATTAATCATTTATTATTTGACAACTTATGGATTGTGGGAAGTTAATATATTAAAAAAGGAAAAATGGATATCATTTTATTAAAGCCTATTCCGCCTTTTTTTCACATTGTAGCCACCAAAGTCCAAAAAGATGGGGCAGGTGATTTGCTTATTGCCATCGTCTTAATAAGCAAGGCTTTACTACAGGCTCATAAAATAATTAAAGAGTGGCGTAGTTAACGTATTGATAGGCAAGGTCATTTTCTTGAAATACTTCTGATTCCCTTTTTACCAGCCAGCCGGATTCTGAATCTAAATTTGGAATTTCTGTATCTGCCTGTGCAAATGTTTCTAATATTTTTGTTATATAAGCCTGACTGCAGTAAGCTAGGAGTTCACGTACGATTTCACCACCACCTATTACATAGTTCGTTAATTCATTGTTTGGATTGATCTTGTTTAGAGATATAAATAGTTCTTCTGTGGAATTAACGACGATAATATTATCACGTGTATAATTTTTATTTTTTGTTAGTACAATATTTATTCTATCAGGTAAAGCCTTGGCCCCTGGTAAAGATTCAAATGTTTTTCTACCCATAATCGTAATGTTACCTGTGGTCAGCTGTTTAAATCTCTTTAAATCTGCTGAGATTTTACATAGCAAATCTCCATGGTATCCTATATTCCAGTGCTCGTCTACTGCACAAATAATGATCATTATTTTCCTCCCTTCTTACTGATTTTAATTATTTTACTTTTATTATATCCCTATTTTACCACAAAAAATAGGGGCCTTCTCTAAAAGCTTTCCTTTTAATATCTACAATAATCTTGTCTATTTGACATGGCTATCTCCTAGCTATAAGATAGTTAATAAGGAGATTATACTTAAAAAGGAAGTGATTATAATGAAAACAATCAAATGGGGAATGATCGGTTGTGGTAATGTAACTGAGGTAAAAAGTGGTCCTGGATTTCAGAAGGCTAACAATAGTGAGTTGCTTGCGGTTATGCGGCGTAATGGTGAGCTAGCAAAGGATTATGCACAAAGGCACGGGGTTCCTAACTGGTATGATAAGGCGGAGGATTTGATTGCCGATCCTAATGTAGATGCTATATATGTAGCAACACCACCGTCAACTCATACAAGCTATGCTCTTCAAGCCATAGAAGCTGGTAAACCCGTTTATATCGAGAAGCCTATGGGCCTTAATTATAAGGATTGCAAAGTTTTATTAGATACTTCCAAGAAACATAATGTTCCTGTTTACGTAGCTTATTATAGACGGGCACTTCCATATTTTCTTAAGATAAAAGAATTACTTGATGAGAGCCGTATTGGTGAGGTTAGATCTGTTACTGTAACTCAGTTCCGCAAAAATGAGATTGTAGATCCTAATAACCTGCCTTGGCGTCTAATACCTGAAATTTCAGGTGGGGGATTATTTCATGACCTAGCTTGTCATACTTTAGATGTCCTAGATATGCTACTTGGCCCTATTATCTCTTCTAAAGGATATAGCTCCAATCAATCCAAAATAAGTCCTGCCGACGATACCATTTCTTTAAGCTTTAGCTTTGAAAGTGGGGTTCTTGGAACTGGCTTATGGTGTTTTGATGCCTACGAAAACCGTGAATGGAATGAAATAATCGGAACCCATGGCAAAATCAAATTTACAACATTTACATTTGAACCCATAGAACTTCATACATCAAGCGGCATGGAGTCCTTTACAATCAATCCACCTGAGCATATTCAGCAAGCTCTTATCCAAACCATAGTAGACGAACTTCTAGGTCTAGGCACCGCCCTTAGCACTGGCGAAACAGCAATTCGAACAACCCAGGTAATGGATACTATCATATAATCACAAACCCCCCTTAAGCTACTCATAAGCTTAAGGGGGGTTTACCATACCTAGGTAATTTCTGCCAACCTAATGCGGCATCAGCCTAGGAGGGTTCTACAACATCTATCTCAAATTCGTAATTCTCAAAATCAGCACTCAATGTCGCACTATATCCTTTATTTTCCCATTTCAGTTTCACCATATTATCCTGTGAATCTAATATGGTCAGTTTTGCATCAAATCCAAAAGCTGGGAAAGTATTTCTAAATCTAATTAACTCAATTTGGTCCATAACGACCTTTTCTTGAAGACCTGACTTAATTTGTTCTAAACTAAGGTTAGTTCGGTTTATTTCTTTATGGCCACCTGAACCTGCTTTTTCAATAGCTTGGTGATTATTTTTACCTGCAAAAAGATCTAAATACCAGATCTGAGCTTTACCTGGCATAAACATTTGAATGGCTCTTGCAAGTAATAACTTTTTATCATCTTCACCAAGGGCACTATAATAGGTTGCGTTCACCTGATAATAAATATTCTTTTGACCATGTAAGTTTTTCACATAACCACCACGGGAAACGACTAAGTCAATCAGACTTTGAATCTGATTATCCTCAAGTAACCCCTTTAAATCAAGTAAGGGGATACCATCATGACAACCTAACATATTAACTGTTTTAATATTTTTCTCTTGTATTTCTTTAATCCACTTAGTTAACACCCTTGATGTCTTTCTTTCAATGGCATCAAGTAATAATCCTGGCAAGAAAAAGTCATAAGTCATGTAGCCATGGTCTGAGATTTTTTCATGAATCATTTCTTCATATTTAGTATGAATTTCTGGTAATAATGTTAGGCCGTATTTATCTGCTAATATTTGCAACCTAGCTAATAAATCCCATGTACCCGGCTCATTTAAAAAGTTCTTTTCTCCTGGCTCTTTTGGAGCATAGGCAAATGCATCTAATCTAACAATTTGGGCACCATAGTTTGCTAACTTTTTAAGAGTATCATCATAGAATTCCCAAACCAGTGGAGATTTAATATTTAAGTCCATCTGTCCAAGGTATTTACGCTTTGATTCAAGAAATCCTATAACATCTTCTTGCAAATCACTAAATTCCCCAAGCTCTATATCTCCTGGTTTGATATTTTCTAGAAGCGCTGCATTAATTAAGTTTGCTAGAACATCAGCCTTTCCATATTGAATATCTAAGGTTTCAATTAAATCTAATGCATCCACCTGATCATATGCAACTTCTTGATAGAAGGTATTCCAATAAGGCACTTCAGTCCCATCTGGAAAGCGAACATTTAAAATAGGTAACCCAGGTTTTCTAAAAAACATGTCTTTAATGAGTTCTGGCTTTGGTTGAATATAACCGTCTTGAGTCATTTCACCATGACCTTCCCAAAATCTATTCCAGTTAATAAAAAAGTCCTTGTATTTTGATTTTTCCCCATTCGCTATAATATCTTTAAATTCCTTTGATAATACAGAAGCGTGGTTCATAATAAAATCAAACTTAAAATCTATATTTTGATCCTTCAGCTCTTCTAAGTTACTCCTTGAAGCTAATAGCTCATTAAGTTCATAATCAATAACAGAGAATCCTCTGTCTAAGTCTGTATTAAATACACTTGGTAAGATATAGAATGATGAAAAAACATCTTTAAACTCAGGTAAACTTAAACACTTTGCAACATCACCTAAGCTTCCACCAATACTATCTGGATAGGCATTAAACATAACCCCTGCCGTTACCTTAGATTGAT
>CAYRAL010000187.1:0-3609 GCA_964422235.1 uncultured Candidatus Epulonipiscium sp.
TAAGATACGCCTTCTGGGTATCCGCCGTATAACCTAATGACTGTTGTTAAAACACCACATCCCAATGCGAATATAATTTCTCCTTTAGGAGTTGCTGGTGATGTAGAATAATCTGTTGCCATAAAAAACGCACCTAAAAACAATCCCCCTGCCATTATTTCATATAGTGGATTAATGGTAATATTTGAGATTGTTCCAAGTACATATGTAAGTATAAATACGGTCCCTACATATACCGCTGGTATTCTAATGGTAATTACTTTTCTAACCACTAAATAAGCAAGTCCAAGTAAAAGTGCTAAAGCGGATATTTCTCCTATGCTTCCGCCTATGTTCCCAATAAAGACATCCATTAAAGATGGTGCTATTTCCTTAGCCCTCATTAGTTCTATAGGGGTTGCCCCACTTATTGCATCCATACCTGGAATACTAAAGTCAGTCATAGCCACAGGGAAGGATGCCAAGAGTACTGCCCTTGCTCCTAATGCTGGATTAATAAAGTTTTGACCGATTCCACCAAAAAATTGCTTTGCTACAATAATGGCTACAAATGCACCTATTATTGGAATGTATGCTGGAATGTGGGCTGGCAAGTTAAAGGCCAGTAACACCCCTGTAACGGCGGCACTTAAATCACCAACACTGACTGCTTGCTTATTGATTTTTTGCCAAACTGCTTCAAAAAATAGACAACTTGCTACTGTAAGAAGTGTCACAAGTAAGGAACGTATTCCTAAAAAATAAACAGCTACGATCATAGCTGGTGCTAATGCAATGAGTACATCTGTCATAATTCCTTGTGTTGTATAAGGCCCACGAATATGGGGAGATGAAGATACTATAAATTTCTTATCCATTAAGGTCCTCCTTTAAATATTTATTTTTTATCTTTGTTTTGCTTGGCTCTCACAGCAGCTTTAGCTGTACGAATGGATTGTACCAGATGTCTGTTTGCCGGACATATAAAAGAGCAACTACCACATTCCATACAATCCATGCCATTGTAGTCAACAAACATTTCTGTATCTCCTGTTAAAGAAGCCGTATTAAGTTGTGTTGGCATTAAGACGCAAGGGCACACTTCAATACATTTATTACAACGAATACAGTTACTTTCAGGTTTTACAGCTACTGCCTCTTCTGTGAAACATAAGATACCTGCTGTTCCTTTTATAACTGGAACATCCACACTACTTAGTGCCATTCCCATCATAGGTCCACCTGATATGACCTTAACTGTTTTCTCAGGGTCCCAGCCTGCATGTTCTAATAATTCTCTGTAGGAAGTACCAAGTCTTACTTTAAAATTGCCTGGATTACTGACCCCATCACCGCTAACGGTTACAATTCTACGCATGATTGGTCTAGATTTTTCGAAGGCTCTCCAAATGGCTAAGGCTGAATCCACGTTCTGAACCATACAATCTACGTCTGCTGGCAATCCACCACTTGGAACTTCCTGGTTTGTTATGGCATAAATCAAGTGCTTTTCTGACCCTTGAGGATATTTTGTTTCCAGGGTGCATATTTCAATATTGTCTTCCTTTTTTATATGTTTTTTAAGTTCTGCTATGGCATCAGCTTTATTATCCTCTACGCCTATGTATCCTTTTGCTTGTGGAAAAAGATGAAGTAAAATTCTTAAGCCCTCAATTAAGCGCTCCCCTTCTTCTAGCATAACCCGGTGATCTGATGTTAAATAAGGCTCACACTCTGCCCCGTTGATAATAACATGCTTAATGGTTTTCCCTGGTGGTGGCGTTAATTTGATATAGGTTGGGAATCCTGCACCGCCCATTCCTACTAGTCCCGCATTTTTAACCACTTCAATGATTTCTTCATGTGTCATGGCTTTATAATCTAGCACTTTACCTAAAGCTGGGTCTTCCTCACACAGTTCATCCCTTTCTATGACAACAGATAAAACCTTGTTGCCGTTTGGCACCAGCCTATCTTCTACGGCTTTGACCGTTCCCGATACTGTACTATGAATCGGCACACTGACATACCCATTAGGTTCCCCAATAAGTTGACCAATAAGAACACGATCTCCCTTTTTGACTAAAGGTATACAAGGAGCTCCTATATGCTGACTCATAGGTAATACAATCTCTCCCTTAGGTGGTAATAGTTCAATTGGCTTATTGCTTGTTCTTTCCTTATTATATAATGGGTGAATTCCTTTTTTAAAACTATAACGTTTCTTTTTCATACGACTCCCCTTTCTATTCTACTTATGCACTCTCTACATACAGTATACATAAAGAAAACTCTCTTCTCAAGATTTGATATTTTTGTCACTATCCCTTCAAAGCTTCAATATTTTCTTTTAAATAATCTTCTAACCACTTTATAACTGTCAAATCGTTAATAGGCACGCCTTGTAGGATTTCCTCAACTTCTTTAGTATCCATGGTAAAATCCTTATCATTGATAGAATAAGTGAATATATATCTGATTTGCCATGAAGATAGGATCAACATCGTGATTGTATTAACAACGTCTCCCATTGGTGCCCGATCGATGTGATTATGCTTAAAATGAGCCCTTAGTGTGGTTCCAACACCCTCTTCACTCTCAATATTAAGGTCTCCATCACATCTTTGGCAGGCCTCTAAAAGCAAGGGAATTCCAAGGCCTACTTTGCGAGTTGTTCTAGTTGTGGCGAAAGGGTTTTTAATTTGTTCTATTAGGTCCTTAGGCATCCCCTTTCCATTATCTTTAATAATCATCTCTAGAATATTTTCAGCTAGATTTTCATTGATTATAATTTCTACTTCTGTGGCCTTAGCCCTAACACTATTTTGTACAATATCTAATAAGTGTAATGATAATTCTTTCATTTCTCCGACCTCCTATATTGGGTATATAAAAAGAAGATATTACTTATATCATATATAAGCAACATCTTCCCTTAAGTTTACATATTTGTCAGTTATTTAGCTAAAAATCTCATTCTAACAATTCCGTCAATTTTTTCTAGTTCAGGCAATGTTGAGCAGCTTATTTTGGTTGATGTATCGATCATGGTATATGCCCAGTCCCCAGCACTCTTGTTCATCATATCAATAATATTAATATGCTCTTTTGCTAAGGCACTTGTAATTTGGCTAACCATGTTGGGAACGTTTTTGTGCATAATGGTAATTCTCCAGTTTGTATTCCATGCCATTTCACAATGTGGGAAGTTAACTGAGTTTACAATATTACCATTTTCCAAGTAATCCTTTGTTTGATTAGCTGCCATTACTGCACAGTTTTCCTCAGACTCTGGTGTAGAAGCACCTAAATGAGGAATGGCTATAATATGATCATTGCCAAGCACATCTTCTGTTGGGAAATCTGTTACATAGCATGAAACTTTACCTTCATCTATGGCTTCTTTTAAATCATTATTGTCAACAAGTCCTGCCCTTGAGAAGTTAAGCAGTCTAAGTCCAGGCTTTACTTTTTCAAAAGCCTCTTTGTTGAACATCTTAGCTGTATCATCTAATAATGGAACATGAATCGAGATATAATCTGCACACCCTAACACTTCATCCATAGACTCAGCATAGTTAATATGGCGTGATAAGCCCCAGGCTGCATGCACTGAAATATAAGGATCAT
>CAYRAL010000188.1:0-3606 GCA_964422235.1 uncultured Candidatus Epulonipiscium sp.
GAAATGGGGTACTTTGGTGGGATTTCAACAGGCACTAAGCTACCTACCACAACGGAAATAGCTCAAAAAAATACTAAAAAGAAAACCGGCAGGCACACCTTACCCTATAAAGAACAGATTTATCTAAATGGTAAGGCAGAACTTGTAGAGGGAACCATAGAGATACGTCCATCAGGAGAAGTAGACCCAGCAAAACCAGTAGGGAGTTATAAAGAAACCTACATTGTAAAGGCTCAAAATGCAGATGGATCCAACCTACTTAATCGTAATATAACCCTAGATACTAAGTATGTATATGATGCCCAGTATCGCCAGGCAACCAAAACATCAACCGTAGGCAAATGGACTGAGACAATTATTGTAGATGGACAAATGTATACATTAGATAGTCAGCAGTCCCATTTTAATAAAAGCATACTTGAAGATTATACCCCAGGTGTTATGTACTATAGAGGTGATATTAATTATAGAGCTGTCTATATGACGGAAGGTGATGCTGCTAGCGGACAAGCAAGTGTCAGCGTAAACGGTCCTATCTATGGATATGATCAAACATGGGCCAAAACAGAAACTCAAAAGCTTAACATCATTGTGAATAATGGAGGACGCCAATACCATATTGAGCAAAATCCATCTCTTACAGTTAGTAAAACCCTTCAATACGGTGTTAACGAGCCAGATGCCATTAGTTTTCAAGGTAATTACAAAGAACTAACAAAAAATGAAGGAATGGCATTATATCATATTAGAGTCGGTGCAAACGGCTTATATGAAGAAGAAAGGCAAGGAGGCCTCTATCTACCTGATAATACAAGTATAGAGCAACTAATCGCACCTCATATCTCACGCATTCAGGGACACTTTGCAGAAAGTGATATAAAGAAACTATATAGTATGGGAATCTACACTGGGCCAACAAGTACATTTAACCCCAATGAAATTATAACAAGAGGAGACTATATAAAGACCCTTGTATTAGCAATGAAAATACCCATTGAAGAAGTAAAAACCACAAAGAAAAGATCTAAAAAAACAGAGGAAGAACCGATCTTTACGAATTTACCAGAAACAGATCCCTATTACCCATATGCCCTAGCAGCCTATAATGCAGGCCTTATAGGGGGAGGGCGTTTTGTAAAAGGTGAGTCAATCACAAGGGAACAGGCCTATACACTAATCATAAGAATGATAGGACTAGAGCGTCTGGGCTTTTATGGCCAGATCTATACACCCTTTGTAGATGATAAGCAAATATCATCCTGGGCAAAGAGCTCTATACAAGCAGGGGTATCCCTAGGACTTATAGGTCCAGATGATAACGGATACTTTTTACCACAAAGAAAAGTAACCAAAGCAGAAGCAGCAGCTATTACCAACCAAATGATCGACTATCTGCGCTATAGCCTAAAAGTAGATTACCAAGAAAAAATCATGCAATAAGTTCTTTAATATACCTTAATACAATATGAAGCCTTCTAAGACACTGATCTTAGAAGGCTTTTTTAAAGATTTTTGAAAAAGGCTTGTTTCATGAGAAAAGTTTATTTAAAAACAGGGGGTAATAATTGACCCTAATGCTATATATATAGTGTACGTACAAAGGACAAACAAAAGAGGAGGTGGCTAAATGCCAGATCAAGGAGAAGTCGTAAAGGTTCGTCTTAGTTATGAAAAAGGATCTCAAACACTTAATCAGTGTAATCCAACAGCAGCGGATGAAGATTTATTTGAAGTAGCAGATGCTATTGCAAGCCTGAGAGATTACGAAACAGTAGAATTTGTAAAGATTACAGAAGCAAGATTATTAGGATAATTAAAACAAGAAAAGAGGAGAAATGATGGAAGAATCAAAAAAAGTATTACAGATGACCTTTGCAACCCAAGAAGGCGGAACCCTTAGGATATCTGTAGGAGAAACAAGAGAAGATCTCACTGAAGCAGAAGTGAAGGCCGTTATGGATACAGTTGTTAGTTCGAATGTATTTGAAACAAGCAAGGGAGTAGTTGTTGGGAAAGCAAGAGCTTACCTAGTAACACAAGAAAGTGAAGAGTTAGATGTAGAGTAGTTAGGAGGATCTCATGCAAGAAATGCTCATTCAAATAGGGAACCTTGGCTTTCCAATCGTTGTTTCCATGTATCTACTGATGCGAGTCGAAACAAAGATAGAAGACCTAACCCTTAGTATACACGAGCTTACAGGTGTTATAAGGCCCAATAATTAGCAAGATAGACTCAAAGCCCCATATGGAACCCAGTGTAAGTTGGGAATCCATGTGGGGTTTTTGATTGTAACAAATCATATAAATGTTACGGAAGTATTACAACCCTTGCTAATATTATCCAAAATCAGTACGAAAAATTATAAAATAGTATGGTTAAATCGTATATTACATAAGGATTTAGGCTTAAAATCTTAAAAAACAGACTATTTACATCCATCTTACAAAGGCGTAACCCCTATTGTCAATCCTAAAAAGCCCATGTATAATGAATCTATCAAGCGTACCCCGCATGATTGTCAGCAATTATAGGCTAAAGCTGAACCACGTAAAACAAATATTAAGCAAATGTTAATAGATATATATAAATGTTTACGAAAAAGTTAAGCCTAAAATGTGATGACAAGGTAAAACTATAAACATCATAGGAAAGACAACAAGGAGGAATATAATAATGAAATTTCGTCAAAAATTTGCAGCAATATTAGCTGCACTCATGCTTGCAACATCATTACCAACATTTGCAGCATCAACTAATGGGGTCAACAAGATCATAACAGTAGCAAAAGAAACAGAACTAAAAGGTGCAATTGCTCCTGAGCTTAAAATTGAACTTAAGGATGAGCTAGCAGAAGGACAGACATTCTACTTAGACCTAGAAAATGCAGAATGGGCAACAGATGCAGCTATAAAATTAAATGCTGATGCACCACTCAATACTAATTTCACATTTTCTCGTGAAAGCAAAACACAATTAGGTGTAACAGCTAAAACAGCTATTGCAGCAAACAGTGCAGCACATAGAATTCCAATGTTTGCAAAAGTAACAGGTGGAGACGCAGCAGTAACAATTGATTCTAACGATACAGTTGTAACAGCAGGAAAATATGTATTTGCAGTTTCTAACAATGCAACAGGTAATGTTACAGTAGCAGATGCAAAATCTTTTGCAACAACAGGCAAAATGGCAGACATTACAGTAGAAGAATCACACATTGGTGCATTCCAAAGTGATGACGCAGACAAAAAAATTAGATTTGAACTAGAAGGAACAGACGTTAAGTTCAACTACAATAAAGACGTTGAGATTGCAGATGCATTCGTAGGTAAAAAAGCATACTCAGCTAAAAAATACGCAGCTAAAGTAATTGATGAAACAACAATTGAAGTAACAATTCCAGCAGGCGATTTAGCTGCGACTCAAAGAGGATCTTTCACACTGACAGGTATTGAACTTAAGGCAGTTAAAGATGCACCTTATGGTGATGTAAACGTAACAGTAAGTGGTGACCTTAATGAAACAACAGAAGTACTTGTTGCTAAATACCGTGACTACGGTACAGACCTTAAAGTAGCTAAAGAATACACAGCAACAGCAGGTCAAGA
>CAYRAL010000189.1:0-3594 GCA_964422235.1 uncultured Candidatus Epulonipiscium sp.
CGAATCCTCCCTACCCAGTATTTAAAAACGGTTAGCAAATTATTTGCTAACCGTTTTTTTAATATTTCACTTTAATTCAGCACATAACAAATCCTCCTATTTGATTAGGAGGATTTGTCTATTATAATGTACATATTATTTAGGCATGCCATAAACAGCAAGATGATTGTTTTTATATCTACTATCATGAGTAACATCTTTGCCAAACCACTCAGGAGCAATGAATCTTTCAGCATCCCTTGTAGAATCAAACTCTACTTCTACGGTTACAAGTTCTTCTAGATTTTCATAATAAATATCTAGTTCAGCAACATGATCAGCATCTAAAGGAATAAAATATCTCGTTTTTGAAACATATACATTATCAACCTTTTTCCATAAATCATCAAATTGTTCAGGTGTAAGATCGAGCTCAAATTCTCTTCTCACAAGATGACCTTTAGATTTCACAGTTAATGTATATAAATCATCCATTTTGCGAACCCTAATAACGGGATCTGTTGAAATATACCCTTGTTTAACCAACTTTCCCTTATGCTCCCCAAGCGCAGGTAACGAATTAACTAAAAACTTACGTTCAATTTCCATGACATACCTCCTATTAGCTTTATACTATAAGGATATGACGGCGAGCGAGAAAAAGCAAGGCAAAAATAGGAAAGAATAATAAATAATTTAGGACACAAGCTAGAAGCTATAAACATTAGGGTTGTTAAGCTTATATTGTCAATAGTTCGCCAATTGAATCTTGAAAAAATCACTTGAATTTTAAATTTATAAGTGATATAATTTTGTATAAATAATTTTCGACATAACTAGACATATTAAGACAACATTCGACGTTTTCAGACAAAAGTTGTCAGGAGGGGGAAAGACATGAAGAAGAAATTAATCACTGTTGCGAGTTTAGCATTAACAGTGGCATTATTGACAACAGCATGCTTTGCAGGAGGTAATACAGATACACCCAATACAGGCGGTACAACAACCGAGGGCACTGATAGTGGTGGCTCAAGTAGTACAGGAGATAAGATCCTACACACAAACAACACCAGTGAGCCAGGTTCATTAGACCCAGCACTTGCGCAAGGTACACATGAGTCATGGGTTATTGACCATACATTTGAAGGTCTTATGAAAAAAGACAAGGATGGTAACTTAGTAGGCGGAATGGCAAAGGATTATACATTAGCAGATGATGGTGTAACCTATACATTCGAATTGCGCGATGATGTTAAATGGTCTAATGGTGACCCTGTAACAGCCCATGACTTTGAGTTCTCATGGAAACGTGTGCTAGATGTAGACTTAGGTTCAACATATGCATACCAACTATACTATTTAAAGAATGGTGAAGCGTACAATACAGGTCAAGGATCAGCTGATGATGTTGGTGTAAAGGCCTTAGATGATTTAACACTTGAAGTAGTGCTTGAGCAACCAGCACCGTATTTTTTAGAATTAACAGCTTTCTATACATTCTTCCCAGTTAACAAGGCAGTAGTAGAAGCTAATCCAGAATGGGCCAATGAGCCAGCTACATTCGTATCTAATGGTGCATTTAAGTTAACAGAATGGAATCACAAAGCAAACATTTTAATCATGAAAAATGATAACTACTATAATGCATCAGAAGTTAAGTTAGATGGTATTAACTTTGCAATTCTTGAAGATGAGAATACAGCATGGCAAAAATACCAAGCTAATGAGTTTGACTTCTTATACCCATTACCACAAACAGTCGTAGCTGACTTACAAGCTAAAGGGGACCCAGAACTTATTATTGGGGAAGATTTAGCAGTTTACTACTATAACTTTAATACAGAATTAAAGCCGTTTAATAATGCGAAAGTAAGAAAAGCACTTGCTATGGCAATTGATCGTCAAACAATTACGGATAAGGTAGCTCAAGGTGGACAAACACCAGCTTATGGAATCGTACCTCCAGGTATTCCAGATGAGAATGGTAATGATTTCCAAGCGGGGCAAGGCGCTTATTTTACAGAAGATATAGAAGCGGCTAAAGTATTATTAGCTGAAGGTCTTGCAGAAGAAGGTATGACTGTAGCTGACATTAAACCAACGATTCTTTATAACACATCAGAGGCTCATAAAAAAATAGCTCAAGTCATTCAAGAGATGTGGAGAAACAACCTAGAAATAGAAGTTCAACTTGAAAATGTTGAATTCCAAGTTAAGTTAGATCGTGAAAAAGCCGGTGACTATGAAGTTTCACGTGCAGGTTGGATTGGTGACTATGTAGATCCTATGACCTTCGTAGACTTATTTGTAACAGATGGCCCATACAATGATTCAAACTTTAGCAATGCAGAATATGATGCCTTAGTCAACACAGCAAAATCTACAGCAGATCAAACTGTAAGATTTGATGCAATGCGTAAAGCTGAAACCATTTTTATGGATGAACTAGGTGTCATGCCAATTTATTTCTATACAAAACCATATACACAAAAGGCACACTTAACAGGCGTTAGTAAAATTGTTAACCGTGACCCATCATTTATTTATTCAGACTTGAATAAATAATATAAAGTTACAAACAAAATTTAGGGTAGAGATAAAGAAAATCGACGCGCTGATGACGCGCCGATTTTCTTTATGTTGTCAGTAGAAAAATAAAAATATAAAAGGAGGGGAAAAATGTTTAAATATATATTAAAACGTTTAGGTATGGCGGTCGTTACGCTTTGGGCAATTATAACCATTACATTTATACTAATGAATGCTGTTCCGGGAGACCCTATAAGAAGCGAAAGCAAAATGCCACCGGCCGTATATGAAAATCTAAAAGAAAGATATGGCCTTAATAAGCCCTATCATGAACAATATATGATTTATTTAAGTAAAATGGCTCGTGGAGATTTTGGTGAATCCATGAAAAGCAGAACTCAAACAGTCAACCAAATGATTGGTAGCGGATTCCCAATATCTGCATACTTAGGACTACAAGCGCTCATTGTAGCCTTGTGTTTTGGTCCCGTGTTAGGAGTTGTAGCATCCTTGAATCAAAATAAGTGGCCAGACTATCTAAGTATGGTGGTGGCCATATTAGGAATTTCGGTCCCTAGCTTTGTGCTTGGGACGGTGCTTATACAGTTTATAGCTGCAAAAAGTGGTGGGGTGTTACCAGTTGCAGGTTGGACCAGTTTTAAACATACAATACTACCGACAATTGCATTAGCTATGTCGCCACTTGCTTTTACGGCAAGATTAATGCGATCTAGTATGTTAGAGGTACTTAATCAAGATTATATCAAAACAGCTACATCTAAAGGTTTAGCAAGAGGAACTGTTATTGTTAAACATGCTATTAGAAATGCAATCTTACCAATTATATCTGTACTTGGAACCATTACGACAAATCTTGTGGTAGGAAGTTTTGTCATAGAAAAATTATTTGGAATCCCAGGACTTGGCATGTATTTTGTATCCTCAATTACAAATAGAGATTACCCAATCATTATGGGAACAACAGTGTTTTATGCAATGGTATTAATTATCATGCTTTTGATTGTAGATATAGCTTATGTATTAATAGATCCACGTATTAAACTTATGAAGGAGGGATGATGA
>CAYRAL010000190.1:0-3594 GCA_964422235.1 uncultured Candidatus Epulonipiscium sp.
GTATAGCCTACGACTCGGGAGGAGTTGCATCTGGACCTATGACAGCAACCTTTGTTTTAGCATTTGCTCAGGGCGCTGCTCAACTAGTACCCACAGCAAATGTAATGGTAGATGGATTTGGCGTAATTGCTATGGTAGCCATGATGCCACTTGTGGCTATACAAATCCTTGGACTTATATTTAAAATAAAGGCAAAAAGGGGGCGTAGATGATGGATGAACATATTATATTGTTTTGTAGTATTCTAGATTTTGGGAAGGGAAGTAAGGCTCTGAAATTGGCTAAGAAGCTGGGGGCATTAGGAGGAACTATTTTTATAGGCCATGGTACAATAGGGAACCAGTTTTTAAATATGTTGGGTGTTTTAGAAATAAGAAAAGAGATATTTATAACAATCATTGATGAAAAAATCGAAAATATTTTTTATGAAGAAATGTCTAGAAAGTTTCACTTAGATAGGGCACATCATGGAATTGCTTTTTCAGTACCACTTAAAAATTGCTTAGAAATTGGTGGAACTAAGATTATATCTAATACTGATAAGAAAGGTGTGAATGATTTGGAAGCCATATTCGTTATTGTAGATAAAGGATTGTCAGATAATGTATTGGATTCAGCCAAAACTGCTGGTTCTACAGGTGGAACAATAATCCATGGAAGAGGCACCGGTTTTAAAGAGAAGGAAAAACTATTTGATTTTGTCATTGAGCCAGAAAAGGAAATAATACTTATTTTATCAAGAATGCAAAAGACAGAAGGCATAGTAAGTGCTATAAATGAACAATTAAATATAGAAGAATCCAATAAAGGCGTTGTTTTCGTCGTTGATGTAACCAGAGCATTGGGCCTATATGGGGGATAAAAAACGGTACAATAAATCCAGTAGAACTAGTTTTCAATCTAGTCCTACTGGATTATATTTTTATTAATATGTAGAGTTGAAAGGCAGTGTGGTAAGGGATGATTCAGCGAGAAGAGATGTTAACAACATATATTGGTAAAGGTATAGCGATACCTCATGGTGTATCAGATGCTAAAGATGCCATTAAAAAGTCAGGGATTTCTATTTTACAGTTCCCTAAAGGAATAGACTATGATGGTGAGAAAGCTTACTTAGTTATTGGGATTGCTGGTGTGGGAAATGAACACCTGGGTATATTAGCTAATATAGCTGAGACCATGGAAGAAGCCGATGAAGAATGGTAACCCATATAGGAGGAATAGATGCTGTAGCAGATGCAACACTTAACTTGCCTAATATACCAGGTGGCAAAAAATTGATTTATAATCACATTACAATGCCACTTACAGCTATTGATGATTTTGAGGCATTAGGTAAGGACAATGAACATTTTGCAAAACTGGCTGAAATGACAAAAAACAATAAGGGTCTTTGGTGTCTGGAAGCAGAGCAATATTTACTGAAAAATTGGAAATAATAAACATGACTATATCGTCAACCGTAATTTATGGTTGACGATATTTTTATGGGTCTTACTTGTTTTTAGTGGTATAATAGTTAATAATGGTATAAGATATATTGAATACACATTTAGATAGGAGAGAGAGTATGATTCAATGGTTATCAACATTTACGCCAGTGACCCAGGCCTTAATAGCCACACTATTTACTTGGGGAGTAACGGCACTAGGAGCTTCGTTAGTATTCTTCTTTAAAAAAATTAATCAAAATGTATTAAACGGTATGCTGGGATTTGCAGCAGGCGTTATGATTGCAGCTAGTTTTTGGTCCTTGTTGGCACCAAGTATTGAGATGGCAGAAGAAATGGGGCAAATACCTTGGTTAACAGCTGCTATAGGCTTTTTGGGAGGAGGGTTATTCCTATTTGCAGTCGATAAGCTATTACCACATTTACATTTAGGACTTGATACTTCACAGGCAGAAGGTATAGAGACAAATTGGCAAAGGAGTATACTACTTGTACTTGCCATTACACTACACAATATACCTGAAGGCCTTGCAGTAGGTGTTGCCTTTGGTGCAGTAGCCTATGGATTACCATCCGCTTCACTAGTAGGTGCAGTTGTTTTGGCAATAGGGATAGGTTTACAAAACTTCCCCGAAGGTGCAGCAGTTTCCATACCACTAAGGAGAGAAGGATTATCCCGGTGGAAGGCTTTCTTTTATGGTCAAGCCTCGGGAGTAGTTGAGCCAATTTCAGGTGTTATAGGCGCACTAGCAGTAGTGGCCATGCGCCCATTACTACCATTTGCCCTGGCATTTGCAGCAGGAGCAATGATTTACGTAGTAGTTGAAGAACTAATACCAGAAGGACAGCGAGGAGAAAATGGGGAAGCACATTCGGATATTGCAACGATTGGATGCCTGATTGGTTTTACCGTCATGATGATGTTGGACGTGGGGCTGGGTTAAATGTGATTAAGTAATTATTTTATACAATAAGCTATGTGCATATAAATAAACTCCTTAAATTCTAGTAAGAATTTAGGGAGTTTTATTGTAAATTTATAATATTCAAATCAAGTTCTTGTAAATGTTCAATAATTCTTGGTAAAGCTTCTAAAGTAGCTTGAGATTCATGTAAAATGATAATTGAGCCAGATACATTTGAATTTTGAATATCATTAAAGATTTTATCTGCATCACGTGTTTTCCAGTCTTTTGGATCATTATTCCAAAGAACCATTTTATACTGATATTCATGTATTAAATCTTTTGTTTGTTCATTAAAGGCACCATAGGGTGGTCTAAACAGTACGACTTTATCTTGTGTAATCTCTTCAAGTAATTTTGTAGACTGTATAAGTTCGTCTTCTTGTTTTTCATAAGAAAGATTAGAAAGATTCGGATGATTCATTGAGTGGCTACCAATAGAGTAACCATTAGAGTGAATATCCTTAACATGGTTTTGGAACTTTTTAACATTTGTGCCAATAAAGAAAAATGTTCCCCCGGCTCCATATTTATTTAACATATCCATAATCTCTATTGAATACTTAGAAGGTCCATCACTAAAGGTAAGGGCGACGTTTCCTTTAGAAATACTGTAAGTTATGTTTTGATCAAGTTCTATAAAACTAGGTAATTTATGATCAATTGGATTTGCTTCTTTTATTTGCTCATTGCTTGACATATTCAAGGGTGGGGCAGATTGGGCAAACATTTTTTTATTAAGTCCCATTTCATTTAAATAAATAAGATTTAAATAACCGAGTAGTATGGTGAATATAACACTCATAACAGCAATAGATGCCCAAGCAGACTTAAAATTATTTGCAGTTTGTTGGTATTCAGGCGACGGCTCTGGAACTATAAGACTAAAATCTTGTCTATTCAGATCTCCAATATTTTGACTTTGCTTAATAGATGTTAATGCATTTTTATAATCTTCTGAGCATGCAAAATAAATCCGTTCACTTTGGTTGCGATATGTTTTTGTTAATGTGCTTACATATTGTTTTTGGATAATATCCCAACAACTATTAAGTGACAGCCTGTACCTATATTTTGCATCAAAATTCGCAATTGGCTTTAGATTTTTAGCTGTATACTCATCAAGCTTCCAAAGAACTTCAATGTCTTTTTCAAAACATAACCTAATATGTAGAAGA
>CAYRAL010000191.1:0-3551 GCA_964422235.1 uncultured Candidatus Epulonipiscium sp.
AAAAGGATAGGGATATATCTTATTCAGGATGTGGGCTTCCTTATTATATTGGTGGGGAAGTAAGAGATATTGATGAACTTACACCAAGAGATTCACTGTTTTTTAAATCAAAGTACAATGTTGATGTTCTAACAGGCCATGAAGTAATAGAGATTGATACGAAGACTAAAGAATTAACCGTAAAGAACTTACAGACAGATAAAATATTTAAGGATAAATATGATAAATTAATTATTGCCACAGGTGCTGCGTCCTTTGTACCTAATGTTCAAGGCGTAGATGGTGATCATGTATTTTCCCTTAGAAATGTTCAAGATGCTAGAAATATTAAAAATTATATAGACCAAACAAAACCACACCATGCAGTGATTGCAGGAACAGGATTTATTGGTTTTGAAATGCTTGAGAACCTAATGGTAGATGGAATAAGTGTAACCATTATAGAAAAGCAAAGCAAGATAACACCAAATCTAGATGAAGATATGGCAACCTTCTTAGAAACAGCTTTAGCTAAAAAACAGATAAACATTATAAAAAACACAAGTATTGTAAAGATTGATAAAGATAAAGTTGTTTTAGAAGACGGCCAAGAAATAAAGAGTGATATGGTGATTATGGCAACAGGGGTAAGACCTAATGTTACCCTTGCCAAAGAAGCTGGAGTAGAGCTAGGCGTTACTGGTGCCATAAAGGTTAATAATAAGATGCAGACAAATATAGAAGATGTGTATGCCTGCGGTGACTGTATTGAAACTTTCTCTATCATTACGAACAAGCCGCTTTATAGGCCACTTGGTTCAACTGCTAATAAAACAGGAAGAATTGCAGGGGACGTAGTGACAGGTGGTGCTTTAGAGTATAGGGGGAATTTAAGTACAGGAATATTTAAGTTATTTGATATGACAATTGCTACTACTGGATTAAGTGAAAAAGAAGCACGGGCTGAAGGGTATGATATTGTGATATGCCATAATATTAAGCCTGATAAACCAGCTTACTTTAAGGGGAAAGAAATGGTTATAAAAGCAATTGCAGATAAGAAAACACAAAGAATATTAGGCGTACAAATAGTTGGTTCTGAAGGGGTAGATAAGAGAATTGATGTATTTGCTACTTTAATAACTTACAAAGCTAAGGTAGATGAATTATTTCATTTGGATTTAGCTTATGCACCACCATTTTCAACGACTAAAGATCCTATTCACTATACAGGGATGATACTTGATAATGCGATCAATCATCACAGGCCAGTAATGACAGCAAAACAAGTTCAAGGGCTAATCGATAAAGGTGAAAAGGTACAAATTATAGATGCTAGGGTCAGCAAACAATATGACGCCTCCCATGTGGATACAGCAATTAGTATACCTCACAGTAAGATAAGACAAGAATTAAATACACTAGATAAGGATATGGTAACAATAACCTATTGCAATAAAGGTGTAACAGGTAATGCTGCCCAAAATATATTACTGAGTGAAGGGTTTAAAAATGTTTATAATCTTTCAGGCGGACATAAGTTTTATGACACAACAAAAGAAAACAATTAAGGATATTTGAAACATATTCAACACAATGAAAGGACCCTCAGGCTTTGAGTGTAACTATAAAACTCAAAGCCTGAAGGTCCTTTTTATGAATTACACAAATTTTGATTTTAATGAATAAGAGATAGAAAAAGGCAGAAGTATTCCTATATGTAGATAACGAAATGTATTGGAACAATTAAGAAGCTAATTACGTTTAATAATTAAAGTGTTAAATAAAGAAATTAAGTAATACACAAAGGAGGAATATTAAAATGATTAATAAAAAAACAGTTATGATAGTAGCACTAGTATTTATGCTGATACTTCAAACAGGATGCTCTGGAAAACAAAATGAAGAAAGGAAACAAGATTTGATAACAGAGGAAAATCATGATCAAACAAAGGATATAATGGCTCAGTTCCATACCTCAATTGAACAAAATATTGAATTAGAAAAAATGATTATATTTATCAATGAAAATATTTCAGTTGTTTCCCAAGAAGATGCTTCAATAATGATTGACCAACTAGAAAAAGCTCAAAAGGAGAACTTAGTAACATTAGAAGACCAATTTTATCAAGCCGAAAATATGCAAAACAAATTTATGGATCTACATATGCTAGGATCTGATATAAATAAAATTGATGGCATAGAAGATAAAGAGCTAAAAAGTTTTTTAGTAGGAATAAAGGATAAAGGATATAAAGTTGAGACAGCAGAAAGGATGTATTTTCCTGTTATTAATTATGAGTTTTATGAGCCTTATAGGTCAGAGGTAACACCTGATATAAAGGATTATATTGATCTTATGGTAACAGAATCTAATGAAGTGCCAGCAAAGGATGCAGCCCTTGTTATTGGATGGGATAAGATTATAGACAGGGCACTAAATCAAGAACAATTTATCAACCAATATCCAGACTCACCTAAGATAGGGGATGTACAAGCCTTATATCAAAAATATGTTACCTTTGTACTTTATGGCCTAAATAATACACCACTATTTAACTACGATTCAAAAATGATAGAAGAGGATGCCAAAAAAACATATATAGAAGCTATAGAGGGGAGTAATGATAGCCAGTTCCTAGATATTATAAAGGAATTTATGGATACTTTAAAAGAAAATAATTATAAGTTAACAGATGAGGTGGACCAATACAGAAAGAAATTAATTGAAGGAATTATCTAAATTTGAAATTGTTTGGAATACAGCTATAAGTGTGTTAGAATATTCGTATATTTATTAAATAATTGCAGAGTCGAAAGTACTGCTACAACCGATATGATATAAGGTTCTTCGTAGTTTTAAAGGGATAGCGGTAATTGTATGCCGTGGCCTTTGTTTTTACGAAAACTTAGGAGGTTAGTTTAATTATGAATGGAACTATTATTGTTGCGGAAAGTGGGGCTGATATTTCATCAAATATCGCGTCCGCTTATGGTATTCACATTCTGCCCATGCACATTTCGATGAACGGTGAAAGTTTTGATGATGGTAGTAATTTTCCAGTCCAACACATTTTCGAATATCACAAACAAACAGGGAAATTGCCCACCACCAGTGCTACCAATCCTGAAGAATATAACCTACTCTTCAAACAACTTCATAATAAATACCCGGACAAGCAGATTCTACACCTTTGCTATTCTGCAGTAACAACTGCTACATGGCAAAACGCCCACATAGCTAGTGAAGGAATGGACTATGTACGTCATGTAGACACCAAAAACGTGTCAGGAGGTCAGGCAGTCATTGTGCTTAAGGTTGCACAATATTTGAAAGAACATCCACTTGCCCCAATGGACGAACTTGTTAATGAAGCAGAAAAATGGATAAAGCGAGTACGATTTGGATTTTTTTCAGGAGATTTGAATTACCTGCGAGCCGGTGGTCGTGTTTCAAATGCAACCTATATAGGAGCCACCCTGTTAAGCATAAAGCCCTTGATTGAACTTGTTGATGGTAAATTACTTGCTACAAAAAAATATCGTGGCCCCATGAAAAGGGTATGCAAAAA
>CAYRAL010000192.1:0-3550 GCA_964422235.1 uncultured Candidatus Epulonipiscium sp.
TTGTTCACAATCTGTGTCGTATTCTTTCTCGTTACAATCCACACACTAAGCAAAATGATTGCCAGGAAAACGTACAAATACATGGGACCGATCCATCCCGGCCTGGTTAATGACAATGCCTTGCGAACTACATATAGTTCTGAACAGTTTATGGTTTCAGCCAAAGTGCCCAGACTATGGAAAAATCGCATGGAGAATAATCCCTTGATGTATTCCCGGGCGGCTCCGATGGAATCACTTCGAAAAAGGATCCACGCAAGGCATACAAATATGTTAGTACTGATACAACCTATCGCTTTCCATACGCCTCTGTCCCGGTTCATAAATTCCGGTTTCAGTCGATCCCACACAACACATAATCCATGCAGAATGCCCCAAACCACAAAGGTCCAGTTTGCACCATGCCATAAACCGCTGAGTGCAAATACCACCATGGTATTGATGGCCATACGAAGTTTTCCTTTTCTGCTGCCTCCCATAGGGATATACACATATGTGGTAAAGAATCTGCCCAGGGTAATGTGCCATCTGCGCCAGAATTCACGCACAGAACAAGACTTATAGGGGGAATCAAAATTCACCGGCAAATCCATGCCAAACATCTTGCCGATACCAACCGCCATGTCACAATAACCACTGAAATCGAAATACAATTCCAGCATGTAAGCCAATGCTCCAAAGAATAAAGTAAGGGAATCCAATCCACTGTAATTCTCAAAAGCAAAAGCCACAGGTTTTGCAAGAAGATCAGCGAGCAACACTTTTTTCGCCAAACCAATTACAAAAAAGATAATTCCATCTGCAAACCTTTCTCTGTCCAATCGTCTTTTTTCCAAATCCCGGAATTGAGGAAGTATCTCACTGTGTAACACAATGGGCCCCGCGATCAACTGCGGAAAAAAGGTGACAAAAGTCATATAATCCACCAGATCGTAATGAGGAGCCTGTCCTTTAGCGCGATCTACCACATAAGACAACTGCTGGAAGGTAAAGAAACTAATCCCCAGAGGAAGAAGAATATGACGCAAATTGAAATCTGTATTTGCAACTGCATTCACATTTTCAATCAGGAAATCAAAATATTTGTAATATCCTAATATACCCAGATTCAAAATACAGCCCAGCCAGAGGACTGCTGTTCTCTTACGCTGCGTTGCATCTTTTCGTGATGCGGGATACTTTTCATCCGTTCCGGAATGGGAACCTGCCTTTTTAGTTATTTCCGGCGAATTACAAGTTTCATCCGCCTTCAAATAGGAACATGCCTTCTTAGTTATTTCCGGCAAATTACAAGTTTCATCAGCATTCGAAGAATTTCCGAGTTTGTCTGCAGATAAGGAATCACAGTATTTAAATACATATAGGCTAAGCAGATAATTTACACCACAACTGCATAATATGATGGCCAAATACCCCACATGAAAGTAGGCATAGAACCAAAGGGACATGCCAACCAAAAACACCTGGGCCATTTTGTACTGCTTTATTCTGTTAAGTCCATACCAGCCAAGCAACACAGCCGGCAGGAACAGGAAGATAAAAATATACGAGTTGAATAACATATTTAAGCCGTTCTTTCTTTAGAACTAATTCAATAACGCTTTATAATTCTCAATGTTCACCAAGAAAAAGTTCTCTGTCATCACAAATAAAGAGTCTCCAAAACCAAAAATAAAGCGTTCCCTATCATCACATCAATCCATTCTACCACAAATCTATATTAGCAGATATGACAACCCACTGCACTATACTAATTTCCACGCAAAATTTTCATCCAAAGATCCTTCATACTGTAATCGCAACACTTGTTTTTTTTCGTGCATTCGGTTAATCTGAAAAGGATAAAGTTACACTAGGCGTTATCTCGAGTGTACTTTTGGAGATACATAATGAAAAAAATAATCTCGTACATGGAAAGAAAAATACCATTTTATTTCACTGCGATGCTCGTTCCAATGCTTCTCTTTGGTGCTATCTGCGTGTTTATAGAGATCACTCCTTTTGGTGACCATTCCTTCCTCATTGCCGACATGGAGAAACAATATCTTGACTTTTTTTCCTATTATCAGTCGATTTTTCAAGGAAAGCATAATTTTCTCTATACCTTCAGTAAATGTCTGGGTGGCGATATGTTGGGCTTGTATGTTTATTATCTCAACAGTCCGTTGAATTTGCTTCTGCTGTTCTTCCCAAAAGAATATCTTCCGGCAGGAATCACATCACTTATCACCCTTCATATTGGGCTCTGTGGACTTACCATGAGTATCTATCTGCGTAATCATCGATTTTCAGGCTATGTAGCCCCAAACGCCCTATACATCTGGCTTTTTTCCACATCCTACGCATTTATGGGATTTATGATGTCAAATTGCATGAATGTTATGTGGCATAGTGTTATCATTTTATTTCCGCTTGTTATCCTCGGATTAGAAAAATTAGTATATAACCAAAAACCCGGACTATATATCCTGTCATTAGCCGGGGCTCTGTTTTGCAACTATTACATGGCATATATGGTATGCATTTTTTGCGTACTTTACTTTATATATCTTCTTTTATTAATCTACCCCTCCCAAATAAACGACCAAACCATCTCCAAGAAGACAATTGTGTCAAAATCTTATTTCTTTATCCGTAGTTCACTTTTATCCGCAGGTCATAGTGCCATTGTATTGTTGCCTGCATTCTTTTCGCTTAAGGGTAGTTTGAAAGATGAACAGGTAGTTTCTGCCGGGATAACCCATGCAAATACCTCTCCCCTTCACGTACTGTCCAAGCTGTTTACCTTTTCTTACGACGCAGATCAGCTCATGTCCGGCATGCCAAACCTTTTTTGCGGAATTCTTATAGTAATTCTGGTTATTGCCTATTTCTACAATCAGAAGATTTCAATACGCGAGAGAATTCTTTCTTTCGGCTTACTAAGTCTTCTGATGCTCTGCTTTTGTAACGCTAAACTGGACTTCGTGTGGCACGCTTTCATGGAGCCTTCCGGATATCCATATCGATATTCCTTCCTGTTCACATTTTTATGTATTGTAATTGCCTACAGAAGCTTCCTTTGTCTGCAAAAGGAGGGGTTCTCTTTCCCGGAAATGATCTTTACTCTGACCACTTTTTTACTTCTGTACTATTGCATGATGAAGAAGCATTATCCCTATATGAATGAAAAATATGAACCGATCGATCTATTTGTGATGGTAGTAAACTTAATGTGTCTTATTATTCTCTCCTCCCCCATCAAATCAAAAATAGAACGAATATCATACCTTTTTTCGAATCATACTATTCGGAATCTCGCCATTTACATTCTTTTGGCTATTCAGATTCTGAATTTGTCCACGAATGGAATGTATACCTATATGGCACTGCGCAACACTTCTTATTCTACTGTGACAGAATACAGGAATTCCTATCAGCCTATTTCAGAAGTATTAATCCACCTGCAGGAAGAGGACTCTTCTTTCTATCGGATGGAAAACCTCCAGCCAAGCAGTCTGAACAACAGTATGTATTATGGATATCCCGGACTTACCCATTACAGCTCCAA
>CAYRAL010000193.1:0-3532 GCA_964422235.1 uncultured Candidatus Epulonipiscium sp.
GATGCAGTTCACGAGATTCTCACATGGGAGCGTGTTGATGAGCTGATGAAGATATGTGAATTTGTAGCTGTAACGAGACCGGGATATAAAAGAAGGCAACTTAAAGAAAAAGTGGAAGAACTAAAAGAATTCTTTGAGTGCAAAGTTCATTATTTAGAAGTACCAGCACTTGCAATTTCATCATCAGATATAAGAGAAAGAGTGGAAAAAGATAAACCTATACATTATCTTGTCACACAAGCTGTAGAAAAATACATTCAAAAATTCAAGTTATACTCTGGTAAAGGTAATTAGGTGAAAATAATGGATGGGGAAATAATCGATATACAAGTACTAGAAAAATATATAGAAAAGCATATGACTGCTTTTCGTTTTAGGCACACCCTGGGTGTTGTTGAAACAGCTAAAGATTTAGCAGTAATATACGGGGTAGATTCTAATAAGGCCACTATAGCAGCCTTATTTCATGATATAGCAAAAGAATTTACATCCACTAAAAAAAGAGAGTTTTGCGCTAAACACAATATATATGTTGATGAGTTTTTAAGTCAAAATATTCATTTAATTCACGGTGATATTGCGGCATATATAGCCCAAAAAGATTACAATGTTCAGGATCAAGATATTCTTAATGCGATTTTAAATCATACATTGGGAAGTAATAATATGTCTGATTTAGAGAAGATCATTTATATCGCTGATATAATTGAGCCTAATAGGAAAGATCGTTTAAAACTCAGGGAACTTAGGGAAATGGCATATATAGATTTAGATCAGGCCATGCTTTTTGCTTTGCAGTATAATATTAATTATTTAAACACCACAGATAAAAAGGTACATCCTATTATATATTCTATACTAGAAGAATTAAAAACAAGACTTAATTCACAAGAGGAGGAGTTAAATGAAAGGATTTGAAAAATCTAAAGAAATTGCCAAATATGTCTATGATGCAATTAAAATAAAAACTGACCAAGAGATAAAAGTACTAAATGTAACAGAGATTACAACAATTGCAGATATTTTTGTTATTGTTACAGCAGGTAATACAAGAGCAGTAGCAGGGCTTGCAGATGAGATAGAAGAAAAATTAGAAGCACAAGATTATAAGCCAATAGCTAAAGAGGGATACAATACAGCCAGGTGGATATTACTAGATTTTAACGGTGTAATGGTCCATATATTCCACAAAGAAGAAGCGGAATTTTATAACCTAGATAAATTATGGAGTGATGGGGAAGTAATGGATTTAAATATAAAATAAAGGTCTCCTTAGGAGACCTTTTATTTTATGGTTTTAGAAAAACGAAGTATCTTTTTTCTTCTGTTTTTAAGTTTATTATAGTGTTGATGTTTAAAAAGTAAAACCAATAATAAGACCAATAACAAAACAGCCGAAATTGCTATGGTGGATAGTCTAAAGGGAAGCCAAGAGAATGCAGTAAGTGTGAGTACCGGCCCAGCGTACTTAGGTTTTTCTGGGAAAATAGTAGGTTCAGGTGAAGGTAAATAATTTAGGTTTTTAAGAACTAAATTATTGGTAGAAAGATACTGTCCTTCATAGTCGTATGAAACAGTACCAACAATATCACCAAGAGATACATCTTTACTAAGTCTAGAAGGTAAAGAAACAATAGGATTAATCTTTCTTTCTTTAAGATCAGAATTTGCTAGAAGATTAACACATTCTTCTACACAAATATCCCCATCAGCCACATGGATGAGTTGTCCACTTTTGACGGTATACATAGGAACAGATGCAATAACATTATCTTCCTGGTGAAGGGAAATAGATTTGTAATTATCAAAACCATAATCTAAAAGAATATTTGTATCTTTGTATAGGTTCTGGCTGTTAGACTTAAGGACAACAGATATTAATTCAACATCACCACGTTTTGCCATTGTAACTAAGGTGTTGCCGGCCATAGATGTATATCCGGTTTTGCCACCTATGACATCGGTGCGAGCAGTCTTGCCGAATCTTCGTTCATTTAAGAGCTTGTGGGGTTGAGATAGGTAACGTATCTCTGCATATCTATTTGTACTTGGAATTTGGTAAGTGTAATTATTCATAATTTCTTGAAAATAAGGTTGTTTAATAACTTCTCGAGAAATTAGGGCCATATCATAAGCTGTTGTGTAGTGGTTAGGATCATGTAAACCGTGAGGATTGGTAAAGTTTGTATTATTTGCCCCAAGCTCTTTGGCCCGTCTTGTTGCGTGCTCCGCAAAAGCGGCTATAGAGCCATCACATAACTCAGCAATACCATTGGCTACCTCGTTAGCAGATGCGTACAAAAGGGCATGTAGTCCTTGGTCAAGGCTTATTTGCTCCCCTACATCAAGGCCTATATGGCTACTATTACGCTCAATGCTAAAGACAGCTTCCTTGGACATGGTAATAATATCAGTTGGTCTCTTATCTTCAATAGCAATGAGTGCAGTCAATAATTTTGTAATACTAGCAGGGTATAAACGTGTATTTTCGCTTTTACCATAAAGTATATTGCCGGTTTTAGTATCTATGAGCACAGCAGATTCTGCAAATATCTCAGGATAAGATGGGCTTGCATATATAGGAGCCTGAAATATAGTTATAATGATAAGGCCAAAAAAAAGCTTGGATAAGAACTGTTTGTATTTAAACATGGAATTCCCCTTTCTTAAGCAGTTTTATTATATCAGATAATGGAAAACTAAGAAAGTCCTAAATTTAAGTGTGTATTTTTAATAATTTTGTCAATACTCTACATAAGATATTCTAACAAGATGAATGAGATATGGAGAGGAATATATGAAAGAAGAATACAAAAAGTATGGTTTTGTTGTGATTATAATATTTTTAGCAATTCTAAGTCTTTTATACACCTTCAATAATAAAGAAGATGGCTATGAGTTTACAACTTCCCAAGTTACAGACCATGAAGAGTTAGATACATTACTAGAAGATGCCCATATAGCTTCAGACACTGAAATAGTAGAGACTTTAGAAATTGAAAAGGTCCCAATATATATATGTGGTGCTGTTAAGAATCCAGATGTTTATTATCTGGATCAGACCACTATTATTAAAGAAGCCATTAGGGCGGCTGGAGGATTTACAGATGATGCAGATCAGGAAGCCTGGAACCTGGCAATGGAAATCCAAAAAGGAGAAAAAATATATGTCCCCAAATTAGGAGAACAAATTGACAAAATCGTCAATTCATACGACAATAGAGTAAGAGGAGAAGACGCCTCTACTACAGCTCGTCAATTGATTAATATTAATAAGGCCAATCATCAGGAGTTAACCTTATTACCTGGTATTGGGCCAACCATTGCACAAAGTATTATTGATTATAGGGATACTAATGGAGAGTTTAAAACTTTGCAAGATGTGACTAATGTTCCCCGCATTGGGCAAGTAACATTAGAAAAAATAAAGGACTATATTTGTTTTCAGTAGGAGGAAGCTATGAAGAGTAGAATACTAGTGGTAGATGGTGAAAAATTAATTGTAAAAGGTATAAAATTTAGCTTAGAACAA
>CAYRAL010000194.1:0-761 GCA_964422235.1 uncultured Candidatus Epulonipiscium sp.
CCTGTCTCCATTTTTATATCCAAACTTAAAACATTCTCAACAGGAGAGCTACTTTTATATTCGCTAGGTATATCTTTTTGTAGTTCATTTATGTTTTGCACTATTTGTCCATCTGATAAATTTACTAAAGGATTTTCAAAAAACTGCCTAGGCTTAGTAACTTCAACCCCATCAAACACTTCATTAATGGCATTAACTGCTCTTTGCTGATGGGATAAGTTTTTTTGTAAAATAAGTTCCATTATATTTCCTCCCATCAATAGCGAACATCAAAGTTTATGTTTAGGTTTTTATCGGTATTCTTCAATCTTTTTAAATTAACTTTTAATTGTTCCATCTCTGTCCATGTAAAGCTATAGCCAAACAATATGATGTTTTCTGGATTAAAACTTCCATTAGTTTCATATTTTACTACAAGTTCTTCTATAGCATCATTAGGAATTACCGTATCAATTAAATAAAGATGCTTACCGATGTAATATCCCTTATATCCAGCTAGATCTAATTCTTCTGGCTCATCAGTTAATCCATAGCCGTCTCTTACAAGCCATGTAGTGAGTATTGTAAGTTTTCCAAATTCATCAAGCAAGGTTTTATCTGCAAACAACTTGTTTTCATTAGGGTCAAATTCTTCAATTTTATCTAGAGTATTACCAACTGGCTCTGCAAGAGTGAAATGTTTAAAACCAAGGTCTACATCGGTATCTGGGTTATCCTCTTTTATTTTATTAGCAGCTTTAATAATACGTTCAATACCAATT
>CAYRAL010000194.1:771-3520 GCA_964422235.1 uncultured Candidatus Epulonipiscium sp.
TTCTATAGCCCGCTTCGTATACAGGTTTCCCTTTTTCTATAATTTCTGGCAATTGTACCATTATATACTTGCGTTCGCCTCCATCTTTGGCATTTAACTGCATTATAGCATCCGCTGTTGTAGCTGAGCCTGAGAAGAAGTCTAATACAAAATGATTGTCTGAAACTAGGTTAATTAAATGCCTTATTAACTCTGACGGTTTTGGATTATTGAAAAATTTTCCACCCAAAAGATTTGTAACCTCCGCTGTTCCCCTAGTGTTTAGTATATCAAGTATAGTGTTTTTATAGGCACTTGCTCTTTGAACAGGTACATCTTCATTGTTCACCTTCATATAGTTTTTATATTTAACTGCCCATCCACTATCTTTATAAGAAGACCCTTCAATAACTATAAAGCCATTTTTTATTCCCCAATCAACTTTTTCTTTACTCCATTTCCATGTCCAACCGTCATTGACAAATTCAGTTCTCCCATTTGGATATAAGTTGGTTCCGTCTGGAGCTTCAATAGCATAATTCATCCCATCACTGTATTGTAAGCCCCCCCTATCCAAATTATCTGTATAATGAGTTCCTCTGTTGCTAACATATTCATCTTTAAGTTTATAACGTTCTGGGTCAAACGATTCTGGATTTTTAGCAAAAATCCCTTCTATACTTTTATCTTTGCAATACACAAGAATTGATTCTGTTATTGTAGAGATCCCTGCTGCATCTGATGCCCCAGTTTTCTTTCGCCATACTAAGTTAGTTTCAAAGTTTTCTTCTCCAAAAATTTCATCGCATAGTAATTTCAAGTTTGCCATTTCGTGCTCATCAATAGAAATAAAAATCACACCATCATCTGTTAATAAATCTCTGGCTAGTACTAGTCTTGGATACATAAACATAAGCCATGCTGAATGGGATGCAGATCCACGCTTTGTAAGGTCTAATATTCTTGCAGCTTGTCCCTCGCCGATACTTAACTTTTCAGAA
The DNA here is from genome assembly GCA_964422235.1 of uncultured Candidatus Epulonipiscium sp. GTDB lineage: Bacteria > Bacillota > Clostridia > Lachnospirales > Cellulosilyticaceae > JAAYSX01. Next base: position 1,752 of record CAYRAL010000194.1, read on the forward strand.
AGACTATCTACAGTAAGATCAAAATTATCATTATATACAAAACCATCGGTACCAGTGTTATATGGAGGATCTATGTAAATACATTTTATCTTTCCAGAGTAGGATTTTAATAGATGCTTTAATCCATCCAGATTATCTCCACTAATATAAATATTTTCACTTTTTTTATTTTCTGGCTTTAAATTATGTTCTTCATTAGGTGTAACAACTGTTGTGGTATCAACTGAAGCTAGTAACCTTGCATAGTTTTTACCTAAAAACCTTAATTCGTAGCCTTCATCATTTATAACTAGTGTGTGGAAACAGGAAGATGGCAAAGGAAAAGCCCCCTACCAAGTAAATGGTAAAAGAGCCAGAGCAAACAAGATAAATACTTTTACTAACTTTAATAAATCTCTATCTGTAGTAGATAAATTTGATGGTCTAGGCATTGGTGTATTAAATAAGATATCAGCCATTGACATAGATAACTGTATAGATGCTAGTGGTGACTACTCAGATTTAACCAAAGATATAATGACGAAAGCAACTCCTTTTTATCCGATAGTTCAGTTATAGAAAAGATATCTACATCTACTACACGTGGGAAATTTAAAGGTTATGAAACTATGTAAAAACCTAGCCAATCAGCTAATGTATTATGCCATTTACCATACTTTACTAAGTTTTATAATTGTTTATAAATCTCTGCATAATTTACTTTGACCTATTCTTTAAGCTCTTTGTTTTCCTCATTACTGAATTTTATCATTCACTAGAGATTTCCCATAAATAGATAGAAGCTACCGTACCATAGGGTGAATATCTATTTCTATAGCTTTCAAAATCTTTTTTTGATAGTTCCTCTAATCCATATAATCTCATAATTCCCCTTCGTATTCCTAAATCTTTGTAGCTAAGGACATCTGCTCTTTCAAGGGAATGTATGAGAAGCATCTCCACCGTCCACTCCCCTATCCCTTTAAGTGTCGTTAACTCTTTAATAATCTCTTGATCCGAAAGCTTATAAAGATTTTCAAAATCTATTTCTTTCCTAACCGCTGAGTTAGCAATCCCTTTAATATAGCCTGCCTTTCGTAGACTCATCCCGCATTGCTGTATTAATTCTACTTCTATCTTTTCCAGATTTTCTGGTGTAAGCTCCCCAACTAATTCTAGAAGTCTATTGGTTACTGTTGTTGCTGCCTTAGTAGAGATTTGCTGACCGATTACACTGCTAATAAGGGCGGAAAATATATCTGAATCTATATTTCTTTTAATCATGCCTATTCTGTCTATTTCTAATCCTAGCTTTTTATCTTTTTGTGTTAAATAGTCGATTTCTTTTTTACCGTATTTAAAATAGTTCATAATTAACTCCTTTTTCTACTATTATATCATATCTATCTTCTGTTTTTCCCCAATCCCTTTCTTTACAATATTTGTATGCTTACCCAATCAAGTATATAATAAGGTATACGATTATTAAAAATATGAAAGGTTGGGTAACATGAACTCATTGTTTACATCACACAAAATCAAAAATTTAGAAGTTAAAAATAGAATTGTTTTGCCACCTATGGTTTGCTTTGGCACTTCTGAGGATGATAATTTTGTATCCGAAAAAAATATTCGCCACTATGAGGCAATGGCAAAGGGTGGCAGTGGGTTAATTATTGTAGAAGCTACAGCTGTTTCTAAAGATGGAAGATTATCACCTGATCAACTAGGCATCTGGGATGATAAATATATAGAAGGTTTAAGTAAAATCGTAAAGGTTTGCCACCAAA
>CAYRAL010000195.1:0-3504 GCA_964422235.1 uncultured Candidatus Epulonipiscium sp.
ATTATAAGCCGGATTACTGTTAAGCCTCATAAGATCTTGCAACATATTTTGGGCACTAGAGTACCGCATTTCTGGCCTTTTTTGAGTTGCCTTCAAAATAATCTTCTCTAGTGTAGGTGCAATATTATGATTAATCATTGTAGGTCTTGGAAGCTCATCATTAATATGCTTGAGAGCAACTGATACATGACTATCAGCCTCAAAAGGCAGTCTACCTGTGGCTAGTTCAAAGAGGACGATACCACATGAATATAAATCGCTTGTTTCAGCAACATATTTTCCTCTAGCTTGCTCTGGAGAAAAATAATGAACAGAGCCTATTGCAGTTCCTGAGGATATAATCGTTGATGCGTCTACAGCCCTAGCAATTCCAAAATCTGTAACCTTCAGTATATTGTCACTGGTGACTAAAATGTTTTGGGGTTTAATATCCCTGTGAACGATCTTTTTCATATGGGCATGACGTACTGCTGATAAAATACTGATCCCAAACTCCAATACCTTTTGAGTATTATATGGCCCTTCTGCTTCAATTAATTCTTTTAATGTCTTACCCTCCACATACTCCATAACGATATAATGAAAGCCTAAATCGTTCCCTACATCGTAGATTCCTACAATATTAGGATGGGATAAGCTAGCTGCTGAAAATGCTTCTGCCTTAAAGCTTTCCACAAATCCCTCATCTTTAGCATATTCATCTCTTAGAACTTTAACGGCAACATCCCTTAGGAGCTTTCGGCACTTTGCTCTATAAACAATAGACATACCACCAGCACCGATTTTTTCTTTAATTTCATAACGGTCATTTAATACTGTTCCTGTATCTAACACACCTTCACCACCTTATTATAAATAGCTAATACTAGGGTAATATTATCTATACCACCGCGATCATTTGCAACCCTTATTAATTCATCTACCTTATAGGTCAGATCTTCATCACCAACAATGATTGTGTGTATCTCCTGATCACTTAGCATTGTTGTTACCCCATCAGAACATAGGAAAATATAGTCTGTAGATTCAAGTGATGAACAATAAGTGTCCACCTTTACTTTCTCATATGTACCAACCGCCCTTGTAATAATATGACGTTTGGGATGCTTTTTTGCTTCTAGATCTGAAATATAGCCATTAGCAACCATTTCTTGTACAAGAGAATGATCTTGGGTCACCTGGTTTATTTCCTTATTATTAAGGGTGTATAACCTACTATCACCCACATGAGCTGTATACAAGCAATCACCAATCACTGCAGATATGGTAAGGGTTGTTCCCATTCCTGCATAGTCTGGATTCTCTTTAGATTTTTGAAAGAGCTGATAATTAGCATGACTAATAGCCCTTTTAAAAAACTGGGTAACATCATCATCTGAGCTTAATACCATCTCACCATGATCGTCCATGAATTCGCATACAAAGCGAATGGCCGCATGACTTGCATAGTAACCCGCCTTATGCCCTCCCATACCATCTGCAATAATATATAGATTAGGTAAGGGTCCATATTGCTGGGTTGATACAAAAAAGGCATCCTCATTATTTGATCTTTTTTTACCAATATCTGTTTTGCCTATTGCTATCACTTTAATCACCTCTATTTTGGATAAAGCTGCGTCTTAGCTGCCCACAAGCAGCATTAATATCTGATCCTAATGTCTTTCTAATGGTTGTTTCAATACCTCTACTGGTTAATACCTTAGCAAAGGCCTCAATTGATTTTGAACTACTGTGCTTATAATCTCTTTCTTTAATCTCATTAACAGGAATTAAATTAACATGACACAACAATCCCTTAAGCACTTTAGCTAATTCATAAGCATGGTCTTTTTGATCATTAACTCCCTCAATAAGGGCATATTCAAAGGTAATTCTGCGATTAGTCTTATTGATATAGTACTGACAGCTTTCAATAATCTCTTGAATGGAGTACTTGTTAGCAATGGGCATGGTCCGCCTTCTCATCTCATCATTACTAGCATGAAGAGAAATAGCAAGGGTAATTTGAAGCCCCCTATCTGCTAGTTCATAAATCTTAGGAACAAGGCCACAAGTCGAAACTGTAATATGCCTTTGGCCTATATTTTGCCCTTTAGGATCATTAATCAGTTCAACAAAGCGAAGGGTAACATCTAATTTTTCAAGGGGTTCCCCGCTTCCCATAACCACTACACCCGAAACTCTCTCGCCAGTATCTTCTTGAATTAAATAAATCTGGGAAAGCATCTCCCCTGGACTTAGGTTTCTAATAAGACCATCTATGGTCGATGCGCAAAAAGTACATCCCATATGACAACCAATTTGAGAAGAGATACAAACTGTGTTGCCATACTTGTGCCTCATTAAAACACTTTCTATTATATGAGAATCTTCAAGTTCTATCAAGTACTTGGTTGTTTTATCCTTTTGTGAAACATGTTTTTCGATAATTTTAGGTTTAAATAGTGATGTTTCTTCTAAAAGCTTTTGTCTAAGCTCTTTTGATAAGTTGGTCATAGAAGGGTATGCCATAACTCCCTTTGCGTGAATCCACTCAAAGATTTGTTTTGCCCTAAACTTCTGTTCATCCATGCTTTGGAGCAGTTCTTCAATTTCTACAATTGTCATTGACATCATATCATTTTTATTCATCATTAACCTCTTTTTCTAAAGCGTGAGATAAAGAAACCATCTGAATCTGCATCTCCTGGAAATATCTGAATATATCCTTTTTTAGAATCCTCATTATGGAGTAACTGCGGAATATAGCCATCTATACTTTCTAATTCAAAATCTAAATGCTTTAAGATCCATTCTACTATCTGGCTATTTTCTGCCTTGGAGATGGTACAGGTGCTATAAACCATAACCCCACCTGGCTTAACATACGGACTGGATGTTTTTAAGATTTGTTTTTGGATTTTAACCAACTCTTTAATATCCTTATACTCTTTATTCCATCTTATGTCTGATTTCTTATGAAGAAGCCCAAGACCTGAACACGGGGCGTCAATCAAAACACGATCAAATTTTTCTATATAATCCTTGTTTTCCACTGTTGCATCTTGCATGACGGTCTGAATCATAGGATGTGCCATTCGCTTAGCGCTCTCTTTAATCATGGCTAGCTTGTGCTCATAGATATCAGCACTAATAATGACGCCCTCATCCTCCATAAGCTCTGCCATATGGGTGGATTTTCCCCCTGGGGCTGCGCATACATCTAATACGCTTTCACCTTTTTGGGGATCTAAAACATAAGAAGCTAACATAGAACTTTCATCTTGAACCGTAAAATACCCTTTTTTAAATTCATCTAACTTAGAAATAGAAGTAATACCTCGTACTTTCAAAGCCTCGCCAGCTAACTTTCCATCTTCTACTACAATTCCTGCTTTTTCTAGGATTTTCTTTAGCTCTTCTTTAGTGATTAATAACGCATTGGTCCTAATACTAACCACAGGGGTTTTATTTAAGGCTATACAAAGTTCTTCTACAAATTCAAAATAATAGTCTTTAAGC